>DASSMZ010000164.1:0-12789 GCA_035688325.1 Gaiellaceae bacterium | reverse complement strand
GTCCGCCCTTCGCCCTTCCACGAGACCTCCGAGTCGTGCTCGTCGACCTCCTCGAACAGGACGTCGTAGCCGGCCGCCTTGAACTCCTTGACGTACTCGTCGTGGGCTTCCTCCACGTCCCCCTTCCAGTAGCCCTCGACGACGTTCGTCGGCCCCTCCGTCGACTGCTTCGTCAACGTCGTGCTCTCGACCAGCGGGAAGCTCGGCGGGAGCTTCGGGGCCGCCTTCAGCGCCGAGCCGTCGCAGGCCGCGGTCGCCTGCGGGTTCGCCTCGGTGTCGGTCTCCGCCTTCTTCCCCGCGCCACCGCAGCCTGCCGCGACGAGCGCGAGCGCGGCGAGCACCGCCAGCAGTGCGCCGTACTTCATGCCGTCCTTTCCGATCCCCCGCGCGGACTCTACGCGGCTCAGCCGCCGGAGGCGACCGCTTCGACGCCCGCGTCCTTCAGCGCCGCCTGGGCGGCGGCGAGGCGCGCGAGCGGCACGCGGTACGGCGAGCAGCTGACGTAGTCGAGCCCGAGGCGGTGGCAGAACGCGACCGACTCCGGCTCGCCGCCGTGCTCGCCGCAGATGCCCATCTTCAGGTCGGGCTTCACGCTGCGGCCGCGCTCGACCGCGATCCGCATCAGGTCGCCGACGCCGCTCTGGTCGAGCGTCTCGAACGGGTTGCGCTCGAGCACCCCGTCCTCGAGGTAGCGCGTGAGGAACTTGCCCTCGGCGTCGTCGCGCGAGAAGCCGAGCGTCGTCTGCGTCAGGTCGTTCGTGCCGAACGAGAAGAAGTCCGCGTGCTCGGCGATCTCGTCGGCCCGGATGCACGCCCGCGGGAGCTCGATCATCGTCCCGACCAGGTACTCGACGGCATCGCTTTCCTCGCCGGCGGTCGCGATCGTGATCGAGCGCAGCCGGTGCAGCTCCTCGGCGAAGCCGACGAGCGGGTGCATGATCTCGACGAGCGGCGCCTCGCCCGTCCGCGCCTCGACGGCCGCGGCGGCCCGCACGATCGCCCGCACCTGCATCTCGTAGATCTCCGGCCAGAGCAGGCCGAGCCGGCAGCCGCGCGTGCCCAGCATCGGATTCGACTCCTGCAGCGCCTTGATCCGCTCGCGCATCCGCTCGTCGCGCGCCTCGTCGAGCGGCGGCAGGAACTCGTGCAGCGGCGGGTCGAGCAGCCGGATCGTGACCGGCAGCCCCGCCATCGCCTCGAAGATGCCCTCGAAGTCGGACTGCTGGTGCGGCAGCAGCTGCTCGAGCGCGACGCGGCGCTCGTCCTCGCCCGCCGCCATGATCATCTCCCGCACGACCGGGAGCCGGTCCTCGGCCATGAACATGTGCTCGGTGCGGCAGAGGCCGATCCCCTGCGCGCCGAACTCCCGCGCCTTGGCGGCGTCCTCGGGGGTGTCGGCATTGGCGCGGACCTGCAGGCGGCGCAGGTCGTCGGCCCAGTCGAGGATCGTCTCGAAGTCCTCGTTGATCTGCGGCGGGACGAGCTCGACCCTGCCGACGACGACGCGGCCGGTGCCGCCGTCGATCGTTATCGCGTCGCCCTCCGCGAGCCGCAGCCCGCCGATCGTGAGCGTGCGCTGCTCGAGGTCGATCGTCAGCCCCTCGCAGCCGGCGACGCACGGCTTGCCCATCCCACGGGCGACGACGGCCGCGTGCGAGGTCATGCCGCCGTGCGCGGTGAGGATGCCCGCCGCCTGGATCAGCCCGTGGATGTCGTCCGGCGTCGTCTCCCAGCGCACGAGGATCACGCTCTCGCCGGCCTTGCCGCGCTCCTCCGCGGTGTCCGCGTCGAGCACGACCGCGCCGCACGCCGCGCCCGGCGACGCGTTCAGCCCGCGCGCGGCGACCTCGAGCTCCGTGGTCGGGTCGATCATCGGATGGAGCAGCTGGTCGAGCTGGGACGGGTCGATCCGCACCACCGCCTCCTCGCGCGAGATCAGGCCCTCCTCGACCATCGACGCCGCCGCCTTCAGCGCCGCCGCCGCGGTGCGCTTGGCCGACCGTGTCTGCAGCAGGTAGAGCCGCCCCTCCTCGACCGTGAACTCGATGTCCTGCACGTCCTTGTAGTGCTGCTCGAGCCGCTGCATCGTCTCGCGGAGCTGCGCGAACGCCGCGGGCATGCGTTGCTCCATCGCCGCGAGCGGCTCGGGCGTGCGGATGCCGGCGACGACGTCCTCGCCCTGCGCGTCGGCGAGGAACTCGCCGTAGAGCCCCTGCTCGCCGGTCGACGGGTCGCGCGTGAACGCGACGCCGGTGCCGGAACCGGCGCCCTTGTTGCCGAAGACCATCTGCACGACGTTCACCGCCGTGCCGAGGTCGTCCGGGATCCGGTGCGCGCGGCGGTACACCTGCGCCCGCGGCGTGTCCCACGACTCGAAGACGGCCTGCACCGCGCGCGTCAGCTGGTCGCGTGCGTCCTGCGGGAACGGCGAGCCGGTGTCCTCCTCGTAGATGCGCTTGAAGGTGCCGACGAGCTCGCGCAGGTCGTCCGCGTCGAGCTCGACGTCCTGCTGCGTGCCGCGCGCCTGCTTCAGGTCGCTCAGCGCCTGCTCGAAGCGGTGCCCGTCGACCCCCTCGACCACTTCGCCGTACATCTGGATCAGGCGCCGGTACGAGTCGTAGGCGAAGCGCGCGTTGCCGGTGCTCTCGGCGAGCCCCTCGACCGCGGTGTCGTTGAGGCCGAGGTTGAGGATCGTGTCCATCATCCCCGGCATCGAGATCGCGGCGCCGGAGCGCACGGAGACCAGCAGCGAGTCGTGCGGGTCGCCGAAGCGCTTGCCCGCCTTCCGCTGCAGCTCGTCGATGTGCCGCTCGATCTCGTCGGGCAACCCGTCCGGGAGCTGCTGCCCGTTCGCCATGTAGGCGCGGCAGGCGTCCGTCGTGATCGTGAAGCCGGCCGGCACCGGCACGCCCAGCTGCGTCATCTCGGCGAGGCCGATGCCCTTGCCGCCGAGCAGCTCGCGCCCGCCGTCCGAAGGCTCGTCGAAGTCGTAGACGTAGCGGCCGTTCGCGTCCATCGGTCTCGAATCTTCCCACAGCCGCGCTCGGCGGCATCGGTGGAAACCCGTCCCTGCTCTCGGCGGAAGCTCGGATCGCGGAGGCGGGCCGGTCCAGGGAGCGGCGCTCTCCCCTCAGGCGCCGCCGCTCCACGCTCGCCCGAAAGGCGGTATCCGCCGCCCAAACGCCGAGCCGGTGCGCGACCGGCCGCCGGCGGTTCAGACTCCCCGCGGCCGGGAAGAGCACCTTCGTGCCCGATCTCATGAAGCAGACGAAGACGGAGCTGTACGCGCATGCCGCACGCCTCGGGATCAAGGGACGCTCGAAGATGAAGAAGGGCGAGCTGAAGGCCGCCGTCGAGCGTCGCGAGGCCAGCCTGCACGTGATGCAGCCTCGCGTCTAGCCGACCCCCGCTGCCCTCGTGCCTGCCGCGGCACCGGGCGTACCAGCTGTGTTCGCGCTTGCGAGCGCCGAGAAACCGACTGCGTCGAGCCTGCGGCGAGCGGTAGGCTGGCCACGTGAAGCTCGAAGGCGTCCACCACGTCACGGCGATCACGGGGGACGCGCCGCGCAACGTCGACTTCTACGCGCGCGTGCTCGGCCTGCGCCTCGTCAAGAAGAGCGTCAACCAGGACGACCCGACCGTCTACCACCTCTTCTACGGCGACGAGGAGGGCGCCCCCGGGAACGACATCACCTTCTTCGAGTACCCGGGCGCACGGCAGGGTCGCGCCGGCGCCGGCATGGTGCACACCGTCGGCTGGCGGGTCGCGTCGGCGGACGCGGTCGACTTCTGGGAGGGCCGCCTCGCCGACGAGGGCATCGCCGGCGAGCGCTACCCGGACGGCGCCTTCGCGTTCAGGGATCCGGAAGGGCTGAGGCACGCGCTCATCCCGAGCGACAGCGAGGACGAGCCGCTGACGGCCGACCACCCGGATGTGCCGCGCGAGCTCGCGCTGCAGGGCTTCGACGGCGTGCGCGCCTACACGCTCGACCCCGAGCAGAGCCGCCGCTTCCTCGAGGAGACGCTCGGCTTCGAGCCGCGCGGCGACGACGGCTGGGAGGCCCGCGGCGACGAGCGCGGCGGGCTCTACCTCTACGACCGCACCGAGGAGCGCGGCGTGCCGGGCGCCGGCACGGTGCACCACGTCGCGTGGGCCTCGCCGCTGGTCGACGAGGAGGCCTGGCAGCGCCGCGTGGCCGAGAGCGGCGCCCACCCGACGCCGATCATCGACCGCTTCTACTTCAAGTCGGTCTACTTCCGCGAGCCGAGCGGCGTCCTCTTCGAGATCGCGACGATCGGCCCCGGCTTCACGGCCGACGAGCCGCTCGAGACGCTCGGCGAAAAGCTCTCGCTGCCGCCGAACTACGAGCACCTGCGCGACCGGCTCGACGGCGTGCTGACGCCGCTGCCGGACGTCCGCGCGCTCCGCTCGGGCAGGTGACGATCCGGCACCTCGAGCGCGCCGCCGCCGGCGAGCCGGAGGGCCTGCTCGTCCTCGTCCACGGCCGCGGCGCCGACGAGCACGACCTCTACCCGCTGCTCGACCTGCTCGACCCCGAGCGCCGGCTGCTCGGCGTCACGCCGCGCGGGCCGCTCTCGCTGCCGCCCGGCGGCGCGCACTGGTACGCCGTGCACGAGATCGGCTACCCGGATCCGCGGACCTTCCTGCCGACCTATACGGCGCTGTCGGACTGGCTCGACGGGCTCGGCTTCGAGCCGGAGCGGACAGTGATCGGCGGATTCTCGCAGGGAGCGGTGATGACGTATGCGCTCGGGCTCGGCGCCGGGCGCCCGCGACCCGCCGCGCTCGTTGCGCTGAGCGGCTTCATCCCGACCGTCGCGGGCTTCGAGGTCGAGCTCGAGCCGCCTCTGCCGCCCGTCGCGATCGGTCACGGCACGCTCGATCCCGTGATCTCCGTCGACTGGAGCCGCCGCGCCAGGGAGAGGCTGGAGACGGCGGGCGCCGAGGTGCTCTACCGCGAGTACCCCCTCCCGCACGCGGTCGACCCGCGCCTCCTCGCCGAGCTCGCGCCGTGGCTGGCGTCGCGCCTCTACGTCACCGGCGGCCGGTAGCCGGGCCGACGGCGAGCGCGGAAGTCCGCGAGCCAGGCGGCCGCACGCAGTCCCATCCAGACCGGCGTCAGCAGCACGTAGAAGACCAGGTCGGCGGCGGCGAGCGTCACCCACCACGCCGCCCAGCGCCACAGCGGGACGGGCGGCTTCGGCTTCACGTCGTCCGCGCCCGCGCCCGGCCGTTCTCCGCGCGCCGCCGCTCGACGAGCCGGATCACGCGCGCGGCCGTCTCCTCGATCGAGAGGTCGGTGATCTCGATCACCGGGCAGCCGAGCCGCCGGTGGAGCGCCTCGGCCTCCTCGAGCTCCGTGTAGATCTCGAGCAGCTCGGCGTAGGCGCGCTCGCCACCGCCGAGCCGCCGCGCGCGCTGCTTGCGGATCTCCTGCAGTCGCTCGGCCCCGATCGTCAGGCCGACGATCTTCGTGGTGTCGATCTCGGACAGCGCCGAGGGTGGCTCGATCCCCTTCACCACCGGCACGTTGGCGGTCTTGTAGCCGAGGTAGCCGAGGTACATCGAGAGCGGCGTCTTCGACGTGCGCGAGACGCCGACGAGGACGATGTCCGCATCGTGCAAGCCGGCCCCGACGCCGTCGTCGAACTTGACCGCGAACTCGATCGCCGCGATCCGCTTGAAGTACTGCGAGTCGAGCGGAGGCCGGGCGCCGGGCGTCATCTTCGCCGCGACGCCGGCAACCCGAGCGACCGCCTCGATCGGATGCCCGAGCAGGTCGCAGTAGTGGAGCTTGTAGCGCCGGCAGAGCGCGCGGGCCGCCTCGCGCAGATCGGGGTGTACCAGGGTGTAGACGATCACGGCCGGGCGGCCCTTCGCGCGGTTGAGCGCGAGGTGGAGGTCGTCGACCGTCTCGACGCGCGGGTGGCGGATCTCCTCGAACTCCTGTTCCGGGAACTGCGCCTCGAGCGCGTGCACGAGCCGCACGGCGGTCTCGCCGGTCGAGTCGGAGATCACGTGCAGCTCGACGGGAGGGTTGGCCGCGTTCACGCGCGGGAGCCTAGCCTGGCCACGCCGACTGCTCGGCACACATTCGTCACGCTTCCGTCACGGACACGGCACAGCTTCGGCGGTACGCTCGCAGCAGGCGGCGGGTGGAGCTCTCATCCCCACCCGGGGTGGGGCCGCGCGCGTGTGATCCTTCTACGGGCGGCCGATCAAGGTCAGCGGGGGATCTGCGAGAAGTCGCCGAGCCGGCCCAACGCGTCGCGCACGTCGAGCAGCAGCCGCAGCCGGTTCGCGCGCACCGCCTCGTCCTCGTCCATCACGAGCACCTCGTCGAAAAAGCGCGCCATCAGCGGCGCCAGCCTCGCGCCCGACGCAAGCGACCGCTGCACGTCGCCGTCGACCTCCACCCGCGTGAGGCCGTCCGCGAGCTCGCGCTCGGCGTCTTCCTTCAGCAGCGACCGGTCGAGCTCGGGCGCGGCGCTCTCGGCGGCCCTGCCGGCAAGCCGATCCGCCCGTTCGTAGGCGGTGTAGACGCCGTCGAAGGCATCGGAGTCGCGCTGGGCGTACAGCTGCTCGGCGAGCCGCGCCACGGCGGCGAGGTCAGGCGCCGCCGAGGCTCGCGCCGCGCGCACGAACTCGACCGGCACGTCGAGCAGCCCTTCGAGCCGCTCCTCCACGAACTCCCGCACCTCGTCCGGGAGCAGCGACCGTGGCACCACGAGGCCGCCCTCGACCGCGAGCCGCACGAGCCCGATCGCGGCGCGGCGGAGGCCGTACGGGTCGCGCGAGCCGGACGGCTTGTGGCCGAGCGAGAACGAGGTCGCGAGCGCGTCCAGCTTGTCCGCGGCGGCGAGCACCTTCCCGGCCTCCGTCTGCGGCAGCGGCCCGCCCGAGGCATCCGGCAGGTACTGCTCCTCGACCGCGGCGGAGACCGCCTCGGGATAGCCCGCGAGCCGCGCGTACTGGCCGCCGATGTAGCCCTCGAGCTCGGGGAACTCGCGCACGAGCTCCGAGGCCTGGTCGGCCTTCGCCAGCCGCGCCGCCTCGAGCGTGGCATCGCCGCCGCCGAGCTCCGCGACCAGCTTGCGCAACCGGGCGGTCTT
Source organism: Gaiellaceae bacterium (assembly GCA_035688325.1). Classification (GTDB taxonomy): domain Bacteria; phylum Actinomycetota; class Thermoleophilia; order Gaiellales; family Gaiellaceae; genus AC-32. The sequence continues at coordinate 5,655 of DASSMZ010000164.1, read as the reverse complement.
GTCCGCGAACGAGCCGGCTCCCTTGAAGTACGTGATCGCTCCGAGCCGCTCGGCGAGCACGTCGATGCCGATCGCGACGTCGCGCTCGAACGTAAAGCTCGCGTCGTCGAGTCGGCCTTCGAGCACGTTCTCGTTCCCGGCGCGCACCACCTCCGGGTCGCCGCCGTTCGCGACGAACGCGAACCGGTTCCCACCGAGCGGGAAGTAGCGCTGGTGCGACTGCATCGCCGTCACGACCACCCGCTCCGGCAGCTGCAGGAAGCGCTCGTCGAAGCTGCCGTCGAGCACCTGGACGCTCTCGACGAGGTGGATCACCTCCTCCAGCACGCCGCCCGGATCGCTCCACCCGCCGATCGCGTCGAGGCCCGACACGATCGCCCGCCGCCGCTCGTCTGCGTCCGGCTCGACGTGAGCCGCACGCAGCCGCTCGGCGTACTCGCGCGCGTGGGGAATCTCGACGGCGCCCGAGGTGAAGCGATGGCCGAAGCTGGTCTCCCCGGCGACCGTCTCGGCGTCGAGCTTCGCCAGCGTCCAGCGCACGGGCCGCGAGAAGCGGATGCCGCTGTCGTCCCAGCGCATCGACTTCGAGAACGAGAGGCCCCGCACGATCGCGTCGAGCCGTTCGGGGAGCACGTCGCGCAGCTCGGAGCCAGGACGCTCGACGCCGAGGAAGCCGTCGCGCTCGATCAGCTCGTCGACGGCCACGCCGTGCTTCTTCGCGAAGCCTGCGGCGGCCCGCTCGCGGAGCGCGACCGGCGGTCCCTTCACCCACTCGTCCGGCGTCCGCTCGGCGACTCCGTCGAAGAACACCGCGAGCCGCCGCGGTCCGACGAACACCTTCGTCGGTGCCGTTCCGAGCTCGCGCTCGGCCAGCATCGGCAGCTGGGCGGCCGCCTCGCGGCACGCCGACGCCGGCAGCTCCTCGCAGCCGATCTCAAGCAGCAGCGACGGCATCGGCCTCCAGCTCGAGGTAGACCTGCGCGACCGCCCGGGCGAGGTTGCGGACACGCCCGATGTAGGCGGCCCGCTCGGTCGCCGAGACGGCGCCGCGCGCATCGAGCAGGTTGAGCGTGTGCGAGCACTTCAGCACCTGGTCGTATGCCGGCAGCGGTAGCCGCCGCTCGAGCAGCAGCCGGCATTCCTCCTCGTAGTCGGTGAACCGCCGCGTGAGCACGTCGACCGGGGCGAGCTCGAAGTTGTACGCCGACCACTCCCGCTCGTTCTCGCGGTAGACGTCGCCCCACGTCACGCCCGGCGCCCACTCGAGCTCGAACGCGCTGCGCCTGCCCTGCAGGAACATCGCCAGCCGCTCGAGGCCGTAGGTGATCTCCGCCGGCACGAGCTCCACGTCGAAGCCGCCGAGCTGCTGGAAGTACGTCCACTGCGTGATCTCCATCCCGTCGCACCAGACCTCCCAGCCGAGCCCCCACGCGCCGAGCGTCGCCTGCTCCCAGTCGTCCTCGACCAGGCGCACGTCGTGGCGCCGCAGGTCGATCCCGATCGCCTCGAGCGAGCCGAAATACAGGTTCAGCACGTCCGCCGGCGCCGGCTTGATCACCACCTGGTACTGGAAGTAGTGCTGGAAGCGGTACGGGTTCTCGCCGTAGCGCCCGTCGAGCGGCCGGATCACCGGCTCGACGTACGCCGTCTGCCACGGGCGCGGGCCGAGGCTGCGCAGGAAGGTCGCCGGGTTCATCGTCCCCGCCGCGAGCTCGGTGTGGTACGGCTGCATCAGCACGCAGCCGTAGTCGGCCCAGTACCCCTCGAGTTCGCGGATCATCTCCTGAAAGGTCGGAGCGGCCAAGGCGCTCATCCTAGGGAAGAAGTTCGGCGGCACCACCGTCCTGTTGACAATCCGTTCCGTGGACGCGGTTTACCGCGACAAGAGCGGGCTCCTGGCCGGGCCCGCTCTTCCTTTTCTCACCGGCGCCTAGGAAGCGAGCGTCCGGAGACGGAAGCCGCCGTGGTACTCGTACGAGGCGGTGATCACGCCGAGCGCCTCGCGGGCGCCGCGCGGCGTGACGCCCGCTTCGTGCGCCTCCGCCAGCGGCCGCCGCAGCAGCCCTTCGATGCCCAGCAGGCCCTCGCGCGAGAGCGGCAGCGCGCCGTTCGCGCAGCTCGCGCACACCGCACCGCCGGCGCGGGGCGAGTAGCCGGCGAGCCCGGTCTCGGCGCCGCACTCGGCGCAGCTCGTCACGTGCGGCAGGTACCCGGCGAGCCAGAGCAGCTTGAGCTGGAACGACAGGACGAGCGGGTCGGTCTGCGGACGCACGTCCGCCCGCGGCTCGAGCTCGTCGAGCAGGTCGAGAAATCGCGCCAGCGCGAGAAAGGCGCGGTCGTTCGCCTCCTGCTCCGGGAACAGGCGCAACATCGCCTCCGCCGCCACGAGCCCGACCGCGAGCCGGTACGGCTGCTCGCGGGCGGCGCGATGGGAGCCGAGCAGCTCGACGCCCGTGACCGTCTGAAGCTCGCCGCTCCCCTGGTGCAGCACGAGCTCGACGTGGCTCAGCGGCTCGAGGCGCGCCCCGAAGCGCGACTTCGTTTTGCGGACGCCCTTCGCCACCGCCCCGACGCGGCCGCGGTCGAGCGTGTAGACGTGCAGGACGCGGTCGGCCTCGCCGAGGCGGAACGAGCGGAGCACGACCGCCTCGGTCGTGTAGGAGCGACCGGCCATCGCGGCCAAGTGTAGAGCCGGCGCTGGCCGGGAATCCGGGCGCCGTTCCCGCGTTTCACTCGCAATGGCCGAAGTGAAGATGTACACGACGCACTGGTGCGGCTACTGCGTCCGCGCGAAGACGCTGCTCGAATCGCGGGGCATCGCCTACGAGGAGGTCTCGCTCGACGACGACCCGGACTTCCGCCGGCGCCTGATGGAGCTCACCGGCGGCTGGACGGTGCCGCAGATCGTGATCGACGGCCGCCCGATCGGCGGCTACACCGAGCTCTGGCAGCTCGACCGCAGCGGCGAGCTCGAACGTCTCGCCGCATAGCGAGAGCGGGGCCCGCGCCCCGCCCTCCGGCTGACCCCCTCGTGTCCTCGCGCATGGACTATCGCCGTCTTCGTACGGTTTCAAACGCAGACGCTTATACATCGTTCGCCATACCATCGAGTCGCTGGCAGTGCGGGCAGAACCACGTTCCCCGGCCTGCCGCGCGGATCTTCTCGATCGGCCGGCCGCAGCGCTCGCACGGCTCTCCCTCCCGTCCGTAGACCTTGAACTCGTGCTGCATCCGTCCCGACCGGCCGTCCGGCGTGCGGTAGTCGCGCAGGGTCGCGCCCTGCCGCGCGATGCCGGCGTTCAGTGCCGCGCGGATCCCACGATGAAGCGCGCGGAGCTCGTGCTCGGCCAGCTCGCCGGCCGACCGCAGGGGATGGACGCGCGCGCGCCAGAGCGCCTCGTCCGCGTAGATGTTCCCGACCCCCGCGAGCCGCCGCTGGTCGAGGATCGCCGCCTTGACCGGGGCGCGGCGGCCCTGGAGCGCATCGGCGAGGCGCCTCGTCGTGAACGCCTGCGCCAGCGGCTCGCGGCCGAGGCGTGCGTCGAGGTACGGCTCGACCTCGTCCGGCTCTGCGAGCAGCCAGGTGCCGAAGCGGCGGACGTCGCGGTAGACGACCTGCGAGCCGTCGTCGAGCCCGACGGTCGCGCGCCTGTACGGATCGGCCCCCGCCGCCGTCCCCGCGGGAACGTGGAGCAGGCTTCCGGTCATGCGGAGGTGGATCAGGAGCGCACGACCGGACTCGAACCGCAAGACCAGGTACTTGCCGCGACGGTCGACCGCGCGGATGCGCTCTCCGGTCAGCTCGGCGGCGACTCCGAGCGGGTCGTGCGGGCGCGTCAGGCGCGCGTCGAGGATCTCGACGCGATCGAAGCGGCGGCCGGCCAGCACGGGCTCGAGCCGGCGGCGGACGGTGTCGACCTCTGGCAGCTCCGGCACGGGGCCAGCCTAGTCCTGCGCCTGCGCGCGGCCGCGAGGCTCAGGCGATGACGTCGAGGACGACCGACCGGAGCGCCGGCGGCTCGTCGGCGAACGTGTAGGCGGCGAGCAGCTCGCGCGCCGCCTCGTCGGCCCCAGCGTCGGTCGCGGCATGGATCTCGGCCAGCGGCTCGCCGGCCGCCACGCGGTCGCCGCGCTTGCACAGGCAGAGGATGCCGACGGCGTGGTCGATCTCGTCCTCCTTCGCACGGCGCCCCGCGCCGAGGTGCAGCGCCGTCTGGCCGACGGCGACCGCGCCCAGGTCGGACACGTAGCCCGTCTGCGGCGACGGCACCTCGCGCACGACCGGCGCCGTCGGCAGCGCCGACTCGTCCGGGTCGCCGCCCTGCGCGCGGATCCAGCGCTCGTACGCCGCGAAGGCGGAGCCGTCGGCGATCGCCTCGGCGACGCGAACGCGGGCCTCCTGCTCGTCGATGCCGAGATCGGACACCGTCAGCAGCCGGGCGCAGGCGGCGTTGACGAGCTCGACGAAGTCCGGCGGCCCGTCGCCCTTCACGGTCGCGATCGCCTCGCGGACCTCGAGGGCGTTCCCCACCGCGCGGCCGAGCGGCTGGTCCATGTCCGTCAGCAGGCAGACCACCTCGCGGTCGGCGCGGGCGCCGAGGTCGAGCATCGCCTCTGCGAGCGCGCGCGCGTCCTCGACCGACTTCATGAACGCGCCGTCGCCGACCTTCGCGTCGATCACGATCGCGTCGGCGCCGCCGGCGATCTTCTTGGACATGATGCTCGCCGCGATCAGCGAGTAGTTGTCGACCGTCGCCGTCACGTCGCGCAGCGCGTAGAGCTTCTTGTCGGCCGGCACGAGGTTCGCGCTCGCGCCGATGATCGCCATTCCGGCGTCGCGAACCTGGTCGACGAACTCGTCCGTCGAGAGCTCGACCCGGAAGCCCGGGATCGACTCGAGCTTGTCGAGCGTCCCGCCGGTATGCCCGAGGCCGCGGCCGCTCATCTTCGCGAACGGCACGCCGCACGCCGTGACGATCGGCCCCACCGCGATCGACGTCTTGTCCCCCACGCCACCGGTCGAGTGCTTGTCGACGACCTTGCGCCCGAGCGCCGCGTGCAGGTCGACGGTGTCGCCCGTCGCGATCATCGCCTGCGTCAGGGCGTACGTCTCGGAGCTCTTCAGGCCGCGGAAGAAGATCGCCATGCACAGGGCCGCGAGCTGGTAGTCGGGCACCTCGCCGCGTGCGTACGCGGCCATCAGCTCGTTCCATTCCTCCGGCGCGAGCTCGCCGCCGTCGCGCTTGCGCTCGATCAGCTCTGCCGGCCTGATCATCGCTTCGCCACGAACACGGCGGCCGAGACGCTCGCGCGGAAAGGCCCCTCGAACTCCGGTAGCGGCCGGGCGATCTCGTCCCCGAAGATCGTCGACTCGACGTAGCGGTGGACCGCGGCGGCATCGGGAAACACGAGCTCGGCGTCGACGTCGTGCCGCTGCACCTCGGGGAAGTGCCGGGCCAGGTGCTCCGCCCCGTTCTCCCGCGAGAACGGCCGCTCCGGCCGCCGGTAGCCAACGAGGCTCCAGACCTCGCCCATGTGCCCGGCGCCGATCGTGATCGCCACGAGCCGCCCGCCCGGTTCGAGCACACGCGAGAGCTCCGAGAGCGCGCGATCGAGAAGCTCGACGTGGTAGAGCATCGCGTTCGCGACGGCGTA
>DASSMZ010000139.1:0-8317 GCA_035688325.1 Gaiellaceae bacterium | reverse complement strand
GCGCTTGGGCGACGAGCGCAAGCTCCGCCGCCGTTAGGCTCGCGGGCGGAGCGGCATGGGCCCGGTGGCCCAGGCGGTCTTCAAAACCGTTGCGGTCGTGTAGCCCACGGCTCGGTCGGTTCGACTCCGGCGCCGCTCCGTCGACCGGTCGCGGCTAGGGGATCGCGACGCCCCGCAGGACGACCGGCCCGTTCAGCGGGTTGAGCTCGGTCGCCTGGCTCACGCCGTCGGGCGTGATCACGTCCACCGCCTTCGGCACCTGGCCCGGCGGGAAGCTGCACAGCGGATCGGTGCCGCCGACCGCGCAGACGCCGAACTGGAAGTCCTGCGGCGTCGGCTGGAAGCCGCGCGCCTGGTCGGCGCTGAAGCCGTCCTGGCCCGTGAGCACGACCGTGAACGACCAGCCCGGGCCGGGCGTACCGCCGAGCGACGCCTTCGAGACGCGGAAGGTGATGTAGCGCGAGATCTCGTTCGCCGAGATCCCGATCGTGCCGACGGTGTTGGTGTTGCTCGCGTCGACGTAGCGCTGGCCGAAGCCCTGCACCTCGAGCAGGCGGCTCCAGGCGTCGGCCGGGGCGATCGAGTAGTTGCGCTGCGGGAACGACGCGGCGGTCGAGGTCGGCGACGCGGCCGGCTCGTGGACGTAGACGTCGACCAGCTGCGCGCCGAGCGGGCTGCCGAACGTGGGCGTCAGGTCGCGCGTCTTGACCCGGAAGACGACGTCCGAGCCCGCGTCATAGACCTGGAAGTCCTGCAGGTCGTACGCCCCGGGCTTGAAGTTGTCGGAGGTCGGATACGCGTAGGTGCCCGGACCGTTGTCGTCGCCGTTCGGGTCGGTCGCGTCGAGCAGCAGCGTCCCCTGCACGACGTCCCAGACGACGGTGCGCGTGGCATGCGCGGTCGCGCCGTTCGGGCTGACCGCCACGACGTTCAGCACGGTCGTGCCGCCGGTGATGTCGGCGTCCAGGCTGAACGAGCCGTCCTTGCCGGCGGTCGTCGACGCGGTCGTCGTGGCGAAGCTCTGGTCGGTGTTCGTCGCCGTCACGTAGACCGTGTTCTTCGGCGCGGTCGTGCCCGTGACCGTCACCGGCGAGCCGGAGACGGCGCTCTTGTCGGCCGGAGCCGTCACGGTCAGCGTCGTCGCGCCCTGCGTGCGCTTCACGTAGCGGCTCTCGGTCGCCTTCGGCAGCGCGACGTTCCTGCCGGCGTCGAGGTCGGCCGCGAGGCGGACGAACGACGCCGCCGACCACGTCAGCGGCGCCGCGGAGCCGGCGGGGCGGCCGTCCTGGAACCCGATCGAGGCGAGCGTCGGATCGGTGCCGAACGGCGACGGCGCCAGGTCCGGCAGCTCCCAGTCCTGCTCGGGGATCAGGCCGACGCCCGACGCGAACCGCTGCATGCCGAGCAGCAGCGAGGACGCCGTGGCCTTGTCGCCGGTCGCGAGATCCTGCTCGCCGCGCTCGGCCGAGAGCGCGGGCCACAGGTGGCCGGTGCCCTTGTTCGATGGCGCCCACGGGTGGCCGTCGTCCTTGCCGTCGCCGTAGCCGTCGCCGTTGTAGCGGTGCCAGCCGGGCCCGCTCGGCGTGTCGGTCTCGATCGTCGAGTCGACGACCGGCAGCGACGCGAGCACGTCCGGGTCGTTCGCCGGCAGCTCGCCGAGCCGGACGAGCTCGAGGAAGCCGGCATCGATCACCTGGCGCTGGTCGAGCGTCGGCCCGCCGTTGCCGACGTTGTACGAGATCGCCGCGTTCGGGTCGCCGGTCTTCGAGAGGCGGATGAAGTACCGCGGCGCGAGCGGCCCGTTCGTCGTCACCGTCCAGCCCTTGATCGAACGCTGGTAGTCGTCGGCGACGCCGAGCCAGACCGCCGCCGAGACCGAATCGCCGTTCACCTTCGCGATCTCGGCCGCGGCGACGAGGCCGGCGATCTCGGCCGCGATGGTCGACGGCGAGTAGCCGCCCTGCTCCTCCCAGCGCTCCGGGCCGAACGACGGCCCGTGCGCGGCGACGAAGTTCGCGGCCGGCTTGATGTGGTTCTCGTAGAGCGAGCGGCCGTCGAGCCCGAGCTGGTACGCCATCAGGATCGGGTACGCGCACTCGTCGAGCTGCGTGTTGAACGAGTCGGGCGCCGTCTTGCCGTTGACCAGGCTGTTGCGCGGCATCGAGCCGTCGGGCAGCTGCTGGCGCTCGAGCAGGAACAGCGTCGCCGCGCGCGCCGTGGCGAGGTCGCCGTCGGCGAGCAGGCCGGTCCACGCCTCGTAGAGGTCGCGCGCGAACACCTCGCGGTACGAGCCGAAGTACGTGTTCTGCGGGTCGCCGGCCGAGACGGCCTGGCCCCACGGCGAGGCGAGGCTCGCGACGATCGCGCCGGGGAACGTCTTGTCCTCCGACGCCTTGAGCACGTTCGCGCTGAGGTAGTACTCGTCCGCCAGGCGCTCGACCGTCGCCTTGCTCAGCCCCGCGAGCTTCTTCGGCGGCGTGTTCAGCGACTCGTCGTAGCGCTGCCACCCTTGCTCGTACCGGGCGAGCGTCGAGTCGAAGCTCGTGCCGAGCGAGCCCTCGGCCGCGCCGACGGCGGCGCTCTGCGAGTCGCCGAAGCCGAGCGCGAGCGTCGTTGTGCCGCCGCTGCCGAGGACGACGCGGGCGTGCTGGACGACGTTCCCGTCCGTGACGTCGGTGTTCGTGCTGCCGATCGAGTCGTCCGCCGAGCCGGCGAGGCCGCTCGAGCCGTCCGCGAGCGGCCCGTCGAGCGCGGCGAACACGGGCTGGGCGTAGTCGCGGTTGACCGCGTTCGTCGCCGTCTGGGTGTCGTACGAGACCAGCACCGGATGCCCGGTCGAGGTGTCGACGGTCGCGGAGTCGCCGCCGCCGTTCCCCTGCCCGCCGCCGCCGTTCCCGTTCACGCTCGGGTCGAAGCGGACGTAGAGCTTGTACGCCGGGTCCTGCGGGACGAACGTGACGTGCATCAGCACCGTGTTGCGGCCCGGGTCGGTGACGTAGTCCGTGACGATCCGGTACTTGCCGCTCTTGGCCGTCGCCGTCACCCGGCACGCCATCCCGCCGGAGCCGGGCAGCGCCTCGGCCGTGTAGGTCGTGTCGCGCGTCTGCAGGTCGGTGAAGGTCGACCCGTCGCTGACCTGATACTGGAGCGTCTCGACGTTCGTGTTGTCGACCGTCGGGTAGTACGTGTCGCTCAGGACGCCGTTCGCGACCGTGTACCAGACCTTCGACGTCCGGTTGCGCGCGGTGCCGAGGCAGTCCTTGCGCGCGAGGTCGAAGTGCGAGAGGTCGCCGTGGGAGACCGGCGCGCTGATCGTGAGCACGTGGGTCGCCCCGTCGTAGCTGAACGTCACCGGCGCGTGGTCGAACGGGACCGTGAACGGGATGTTCGCGCCGTTCGGCACGCCGCCCGCGCCGTAGTTCACGTCCCAGCTCTCGTTGATCGCGACCTTCGCCTCGTACGACCCGGCGGGAAGCGTCGTCGTCTGGAAGGTCGCGGTGCCGTCGCCGTCCGGATCCTCGAGCCAGGAGCGCAGGCAGCCGGGATCCCAGTCACCAGGACAGCCGAGCTCGGACTGGAAGCTGCCGACCGCGACCGGGACGGGCGTGCTCACGCTGTCGGTCACCCAGTGGGTCTTGTGGTCGTAGTAGAACTTGACCGGTCCGCCGGGCGCGGCGAGCGGGATGTTGGCGCCGTTCGCCTGCGCGTGGAGGCCGTAGTTCTCGTCCCACGCGTTGTTGAGCGCGGCCTTGTACTGGTAGTTGCCGGCCGGGAGCGTGAACGTCCCCTGCCAGACGTCGTCGCTCGAGTCGTACGTGAGGTGCGTCGCCGGGCACGCCGGATCCCAGTCGCCCGGACAGCCGGCCTCCGACTGGAGGTCGCCAGCGATCGTGACGGACGTCGGGTCGGGCGTGCCCGACGCGGCGCGGGCAGGCAGCAGCACGAGCGCCACTGCCACCAGCGCCAGAAGCACACCCCGAGGCATCGCCCCTCCCGGCACGCGCACGAGGATACGCCGATCGACCCCGGCAGTCCAGCCGTCGCCTGGCGGCTCGCGACCGCGGGCTACGGCCGTGCCGCGAAGGCCGTGAAACCGGGTGGCGCGGGCCTGCAGAGCCGCTCGAGGCGAGCACGCAGACGGCGCTTCGGCTGTCGCATCGCCGGATGGGCCGCGACGTTGTCGAGCTCGTGCGGATCGAGCAGCAGGTCGTAGAGCTCCTCTTCCCGCGTCCGGTAGAGGACGTACTTGTACCGCTCGCCCCGAACGGCGCAGTAGGTCGGAACGGCGCGCTGGGGAGGGCCGGCGAGGTGCTCGACGAGGAAGTCGTGCCGCCATGGCGGGCGAGCCACGTGCGAGAGCAGCGGCAGCAGGCTCCTTCCCTCCGCGCCCGGCATCACGGTGCCGGCGGCTGCGGCGAACGTCGCTGCGAGGTCGAGGCTTAGCACGAGGTGGCCGTCCTGGCTCGCCCGCTCACGGGTGACCGGGTCGTAGCGGATCACGAGCGGGACGCGGATCGGCTCCTCGTACGGCACGACCTTGCGCGCGGCGATCAGCGGGTGCTCGCCCCAGGCGACGCCGTTGTCGGAGGTGAAGACGATCATCGTCGAGCCGAGCATGTGCCGGCCCTCGAGCGCCCGGAGCAGCGCCCGGACGGCGTCGTCGGCCGCAAGCGCGGCCTCGAGCTGCTCGCGGCGAAAGCGCAGGGCGCGCCGCTCCTGACTCGGCGTGAGCGGGCCGAGCCGTCGGATGTACCGGGGCTTGTCGGAGAGGTCGCGCTCGTTGAAGCTCGGGGGTCGCCACCACGCGAAGTGGTCGAACGCGTCGCGGTACCTCGGCGGCGGCGTCGCCGGCTGATGCGGGGCGAACGGCGCGAACTCGAGGAAGAACGGCGGACGCGCGGTCGCGGCGAACTGCACCGCCTTGCGGGCGAGGACGTCCGTCGAGTACGCGGAGCCGCCGCGGCCGTAGCGCTCCACGTGACCGTGATCCACGAGCCGGTAGTCGTAGTAGGACGTTCCGCCGAGGAACGCCGTCCAGGAGTCCCAGCCCGGCGGGACGTACCGCGCATCGCCGGCGGAGGCTCCGTAGCCGTTCAGGTACTTCCCGACCAGGCCGGTCGTGTAGCCGGCCCGGTGCAGCACGGTCGCAATCGTCTGCGAGTCGTGGAACGACCGGAACCCGCCGCGCGGAGGCTGGTTGAGGTAGACGCCCGTCGAATGCGAGTAGCGTCCGGTGAGGAGGCTTGCGCGGCTCGGGCAGCAGAGCGGGTTGACCACGAAGCTGTTCGTGAACGTCACGCCGTGGTCGGCCAGGGCTTCCTCGACGGCCCGCATGCCCCAGAGCGTGTCCCAGCGCTGGTCGTCGGTGACGACGAGGACGATGCTCGGCGGCTGGTGCGCCCCGGGAGCGGCCGATCGTGCCTGCTCGGCGGCGCCGGGCGCCCACGCCACGGCCACGAGCGCCAGGAGCACGCTTTGCCGGGACGACCACCATCTACAACCGGGTCCGGCCTTCACCGCTCCTCCCTCCGAGAGAGTGTGGGCCGGGGTGGTTTCGATCCCCATCTTCCCCGTCAAGAGCGGGGGGCTCTACCGCTTGAGCTACCGGCCCGAGCCGCTCACGATGATCGCGCGGCGGCGAGGCGACGGCATCCGCGTTCCGACGGACCGCCCTCCGGCGTTTCCCGCAAAGCGTGCGGCCGCCCGACGTGCGCCGGCTATCCGAAGGTGAAGCAGTACACCTCGGCGTCCGGCTCGAGGAACGCGATCTCGACCGTCCGATCCTCGATCGATGCCGGCTCGCGGATCAGCTGGTAGAGCCGCTGCCGCTCGAGCGTCCCGTTCCCCTGGCCGTCCACGTCGAGCCCGTGGGCGTCGCCGGGCGCCTCGCCGTCGAGCGTGACGCGGAACGGGATCGACGCGCCGCGCCGCCGTGGGCCCATGACGAGGTTGACATCGCGCGCGTGGAAGCGGAACTCGATCCGCGCGCCGGCCTCGTGCGAGACGCTCGCGTGCGACTCGACCGCCCAGCGGCTGGCGAGCGCCCATTCGTTCGGGTTCAGCGGCTCCGGCACCGAGTACGTGCGCGGGTCGTCGGGCACGAGCTCCGCGGCCGTCGCGAAGTTCCGCGCCTGTCGGTAGCCGAGATACGTCTCGGGCGTCTTCAGCTCGTCCCAGTCGGCCTGCGCCTCGAGGCCCTCGGGCGCGACGGAGACGAGCTCGTCGTCGATCCCGTCGCGGCCGGCGTCGCGGAGCAGCTGCTGGATCACCCGCTCGCACTCCTCGTAGCCGCCCTCGCCGAAGTGGTGGTGCCTGATCCGGCCGTCGGCGCCGGCGACGTACACGGCCGGCCAGTAGCTGTTCGCGAACGCGTTCCAGACGCCGTAGTCGGGGTCGAGCGCGACCGGGTAGCGGACCGCCATCTCCTGCACGGCCTCGCGCACGTTGTCCGGGTCGCGCTCGAACGGGAACTCGGGCGTGTGGACGCCGATCACGACGAGCCCGTCGCTCTCGTACGTCTCCCACCACGCCCGCACCCACGCGAGCGTGCGCAGCCAGTTGATGCAGGTGTACGTCCAGAAGTCGACGAGCACGACCTTGCCGCGCAGCTCGTCCGGGGTCAGCGGCGGCGAGTTGAGCCAGCCCGTCGCGCCCTCGAAGCCGGGCAGGCGACCCTCGAACGGAAGCTGCTCCGTCTCACCGGCTCGGAACCGGCTGAAGAGGCTCACGCGATGCCTCCGTCACGGGCGAAGGCGGCGCGCAGCTCCTCGGTGAAGAGCTCCGGCTCCTCCCACGCCGCGAAGTGGCCGGCCCGCTCGGCCTCGTGGAAGTACGCGAGCTTTGGATAGCTCTGCTCGACCCAGCTGCGTGGCGCCCGGAAGATCTCGTCGGGGAAGGTCGTGAAGCCGACCGGGAGCGAGACCTCCGGAGGCGACTGCCCGGCCGCGAGCGCCGCCGCCTGCGCCTGTCCGTTCTCCCAGTACGACCGCGCAGCCGAGGCGCCGGTGCCCGTCAGCCAGTAGAGCGTGATGTTGTCGAGCACGTTGTCCGGCGTGAGGTTCCCCGTGACTGGCTCGCCGAGGAACGCGCGCGAGATCTTGTAGTAGCTGTCGGTGTCGTGATCGAGCATCCAGGCCGCGAGGGCGACAGGCGAGTCCAGCAGGGCGTAGCCGATCGTCTGCGGCCGTGTCGCCTGCTCCAGGAAGTAGCCGAAGCCGCTCGTCCTGAACGTGGCGATCTCCTCGAGCGCCGCGCGTTCCTCCTCGGTGTCGCCGGGAGGCGGCGTCGGGGCGCCGAGCGTCGTCACGAGCAGGTTCATGTGGATCCCGATCAGCCCGTCGGGCGCCTGCCGTCCCATCGCGTCGGTCACGGCCGCGCCGACGTCGCCGCCCTGGGCGACGTACCGCGTGTAGCCGAGCCGGCGCATCAGCTCGGCCCACGCCTGCGCGATGCGGCCGACGTTCCAACCGAGCTCGGCCGGCTCGCCCGAGAGCCCGTAGCCCGGCAGCGAGGGCAGCACGAGGTGGAAGCCGTTCTCCGCCTTCCCGCCATGCGCGGTCGGGTCGGTCAGCGGGCCGACCGTCTCCAGCAGCTCGATCACGGAGCCGGGCCAGCCGTGGGTCATGATCAGCGGCAGCGCGTCCTCGTGCTGCGAGCGCACGTGGATGAAGTGAACCTCGACGCCGTCGATCCCGGTGACGAACTGCGGCAGCGCGTTGAGCCGCTCCTCGATGCGCCCGAAGTCGTACGCGGTCACCCAGTAGTCCGCGAGCGCCTTCAGTGCCGCCAGCTGGACGCCCTGCGACCGGTCGCCGACGAGCTCCTCGCTGGGCCAGCGCGTCGCCTTGATGCGGCGGCGCAGGTCGTCGTACTTCCCGCGCTGAATCTCGAACGGGAACGGCCGAACCCCAGTGGGCGTCTCGACGGTGGTGCTCATTGCTCCCTCCTTCGGCGCAGCGTCCTGAACGCTGCGCGCAGCTCGTTGGCGAAGAGCTCCGGCTCCTCCCAGGCGGCGAAGTGCCCGCCGTTGTCGACCTCGTTGAAGTAGACGACGTTCGAGTACGACTGCTCGACCCAGCTGCGGGGCGTCCGCCAGATCTCACCCGGGAACGTCGTGAAGGCGGCCGGGATGCGAACGTCCGGCGGCGGCGCCTGGCCCGCCCCCGGGGCGTCCGGCCCGTACGCCTCCCAGTACGAGCGGGCGGCCGACGCGCCCGTGCCGGTCAGCCAGTACAGCGTCACGTTGTCGAGGATGTTGTCGCGGGTGAGGTTGCCGGACGGCCGGCCGTCGACGAAGGCGCCGGCGATCTTGTAGTAG
>DASSMZ010000132.1:0-17085 GCA_035688325.1 Gaiellaceae bacterium | reverse complement strand
ATCGTCTGGGTCGGCGCGGGCGCGCTGATCTCCGGGATCGCGCAGATCTCCTACGCGTTCGAGCTGCGCGAACACGCCGGCCTCGCAGAGGCCTGAGGCTCAGCGGGCGCTGCGCGAGGGCAGCCCGCGAAGGCCGCCCTTCTCGATCCCGAGCGTGACGAGGTCGGTCTCGAGCGACGCCAGCGCAGCGGCCGGGATCGAGATCACCCGCTTCCACCAGAGGTGCCCGCGCAAGAGCGTGAGCGAGCGCAGCCGCCCGTCGCTCTCCACCTCGGCGCCGTGGACGCAGCCGACGTGGTGCTGGTCGGCCGAGTACACGTCGCTCGAGGCGCGGAGCTCCACCTCGCCCTTCGGGACGCGGTCGTATACGACGCTGACGTTCGGGTCGAGCTCCGGCTCGATCGGATCGAGCGGGGCGTAGGTCGGCGTGACCAGGACGTCCTCGACGCCGACACCCCACTTGTCGTCCTCGGCGGGATGCTCGCCGGCCCGGATGTACGCGTACTCGCGCACGGGATCGAACCCGTCGAGCGCCTCCGCCGTGCAGCTCAGCGCGATGCCGTCCGCGCCCTCCCGGGCCAGCGTGAGGGGGACGAGGCGCGCGCCCTCGCGATGGCCCTTCGGCTCGACGATCAGGTGGGTGACGCGCTTCGCGGGCGCGTCGACGACGAGGTCGGCCAGCTCACGTTCCGCCCCGTCCGAGCACAGGACGGGGCTCCCGAGATCGAGGTTCACGGCGTGCGGCTAGATCGTCTCGCGCTGGTGGCGTTTGTCGTAGATCCACCCGAACGCGAGCGCGACGACGCAGATGAAGGCGAGCGCGCCGAAGAGGCCCCACGAGTACCAGGCGGCGCCGATCAGGATGAACAGGATCATCCCGCCGATCCCGATCGCGAGCGCGACCCCGACCACCCAGAGCCAGAACTTCCAGCCAAACCCATCGTCGTTCATGCCGCTCCCTTCGTCAGCGCGCCGTTTGCTCGGGCTCCAGCGTCGACTCTCCGCCGTCGGCGGGCATCGCCCCGACCGGGTGAAAGGCGTCACTCGGCGGCGTGGGCCGCTGGCGGCGCCAGGTGAACGCCGCGCCGAGGCCGAGCAGCAGGGTCGGAACCGCGGTCAGGAAGCGGTAGACGAGCACTGCCGCCACCACGCCGGCGTTGTTGCCGCCGAAGCCGACGAGCGTCCCGGTCAGCGCGAGCTCGACGACCCCGATCCCGCCCGGCGTGATCGGCACCGACCCGACGAGCCGCGCGACCGACCATGCCGCGAACGCCTCGACGCCGTTGACCTGCGCGGCCGAGACCCCGAGCGTGCGGAGCGAGACCAGCAGAAGCAGGAAGACGGTCAGGTTTCCGGCGAGCGAGGCGAGCGTGAGCAGGTGCCAGCGCCGCTCGAGCAGGTCGCCCGCCTCGTTGCGGAAGCGCTCGAAGCTCTTGCCGTCCCACTCGACCGGGCCGCGGCGGATCTTGCCGAGCGCCCAGCTCGCGAAGCGGGCGGCGACGTTGCCGATGT
The DNA here is from genome assembly GCA_035688325.1 of Gaiellaceae bacterium. Taxonomy (GTDB): domain Bacteria; phylum Actinomycetota; class Thermoleophilia; order Gaiellales; family Gaiellaceae; genus AC-32. The sequence goes on along the minus strand of DASSMZ010000132.1, from coordinate 15,573 downwards.
CCTCGGCGAGCCGGTCGCTGACGAGCACGAGCACGAAGCCCGCGATCACGACGCCGAGGATCGCGACGCCGACGAAGGCGATCGTGGCGAGGGCGGCGGTGCTCTCGCCCTCGATCGCGAGCGCGAAGACCGCGACGATCGGAAAGGTCAGGTTCAGGAACTGGTTCCAGAGGCCGGTCAGCGTGATCGCGCGCGTCACGTCGTTGAGCGGGAAGCCCCACTTGCGCAGGATCCCGTAGGAGCCCGCGACGCCGGCCGCGATTCCGCCGGGGACGACGATCGAGAGCGCGGTCGAGGCCTGCGTCACCGTCAGCGCCTGCATGAAGGTGAGGCCCGGCAGCGCGACCATCCAGGGCGGCGCGAAGGTGGCGAGGTTGATCGCCGTCGCGCCGAGCAGCAGAAGGATCTTCTGCCACGACAGGTCCTTGACGACGTCCCAGACCTGGCCGTAGTTCGCGATCGTCGGCAGGAAGTAGACGAAGGTGGCGACGACGATCGCCAGGCTGGCGGCGCCGAGCAGGATCCGCTTCGTGAGCGGCTTGCGCAGGAAGCTCACGCGGCCGCTCCTGAGGGCGCCAGCGTCTCGCCCGGGTCGACGATCCGCACCGATACCTCGGGCGCGAGCTCGGCCGCCAGCCGCGCGAACCGCTCGGCCGGCTCGCGGAGGGCCGAGCCGCGGCTCATCCCGATCCGCACGTAGGTGCCCCAGTGGATCGGGATCGCGACCCGCGGCTGCAGCAGGCGCAGCGCCTCCGCGGCCTGCCGCGGGTCGAGGTGACCCGGACCGAGCCGCGGCCCCCAGCCCGCGACCGGGAGCAGCGCCACGTCGAGCGGCGCGAGCCGCCGCATGCCGTCGAACAGGTCGGTGTCGCCGGCGAAGTAGACGCGCTCGGGGGCCGACACGAGGTACCCGACGGAGGCCGAGGCGCCGAGGCCGCGGCGGGCCGGGTGCGCGGCGTGCGTGGCACGCACCGTGACACCGCTCAGCGGCAGCTCGTCGCCCTCGCCGAGCTCGACGACCGGGCCGAGCCCGCGCCGCGCGAGGATGCGGCCCGCGCCGCGCGGGACGACGAACCGCCGCGCGCGCAGCTGCCGGAGCGACGCGAGGTCGAGGTGGTCGTAGTGCACGTGCGAGATCAGCACGGCGTCGAGCTCGCCCTCGAGCATCCGCGGCGCCGGCGCGACCCGGCGCAGGTGCACGACTCGCGCACGAAGGAGCGGATCCGTCAGCAGCCGCGCGCCTGCCGCTTCGATCAGGACGGTGCTGTGCCCGACCCAGGTCAGGCTCAGCGGCTGAGCGGGCTCCGACACGCCAGCGCGCCCGCGCTCAGCGCGTGCAGTGCGGGCAGTACGGCGTCTCGATCCGGCGCCTGCATGACGCGCACCGGCGGCTGGTGGAGCGGACGGCCAGCAGGTTCCTGCGCAGCCCCATGCGGAGCATGCCGAGCGCGACGACGATGGTGAGCGAGACCTCGAGCAGCATGTGCGGAGTGGGCGTCATGGGCGTAGTCCAGCCGAGCGCGCGGCCTGCCTCATCGCCCGAACGGGATGAACGGTCAGCCTGCCGGGAGTTGCGTCCCGGCGCTCGCCTCTGCCGGGAACTCCCGGAGCGTGTGCCGGCGGAGCCACTCGGTGCCGACGTAGGCGAAGACGAACAGCACCAGCAGCGGGTACACGCGCTGCCCGTCCGTCGGCCCGGCGAGGAGGACGATGATCAGCAGGAGCGTGACCGCGCCGTAGAGCACGACCGGGTGGTCGCGGACCGTCGGCGCCGAGACGCGCCGGCACCACGTCGCCGGCCGCGACGGCCCCGCGATCCACGCGGCGAAGACGACCACGAGCCCGTAGACGATCGCGTTCTCGCCCACGTTCCGCAGCAGCTCCGTCCCGATCGCCCAGGCGGCTTTCACCCCCTGCTTCGCGTCCGGGTTGCTGGTCAGCTGGTCGACGAGGTAGTTGCCGGCGAAGCGGCGCACCACGAGGATGAGCAGTCCCACGGCCAGGATGCTCAGGCCCGCGCCGAGCAGCACCTTCCGCCGGTCCCGGCTGAGGTACATGGCGAGCGCGTAGAGGCCGATCACGAGGAAGAGGAGGAAGTAGCTCATCACGCGGACCACCTTGACGCTCTTCCGCGCGGTGGAGAGCTGGTTGCCCTTCATGATCGTGATCTTCCCGGCGTCCGGGGGTAACTTGCCCACCAGTCTCGAGCCGATCCCGGTCTGTTGCTCGAGCTGCTGCAGGATCGGCTGCAGGTTCAGGACGACGTTGCCGTTGGTCGATTGGAGGACGTTGTGCTTCCCGTCGATGACGGCGATGAAGAGCTGGTGCGCCCGGCGGTTCGCCTCGCGCCAGAGCTGCTGGATCCTCGGCCGCGCGAGAAGCGTGTCCGTCGCGCGGACCAGGACCTGCTGCAGCCCGATCGCGATCTGCGGCGCGAGCGGCTTGACGGGCGGGGGCAGCTGCTGCTGGAGCTCCTGGCTCACGTTCACGTTCTGGTACAGCTGGTTGACGAGGTAGACGGAGATCGCCGACCGGATCTGTGGGTCCTCGAGCAACCGGGAGCTCGCGTTCGTCCAGTTGTCCGTGCTGAGCGCCTGGCGCTTCACCCAGACGTTGAGCGAGGCGACGAGCGCGATGACCGCCGCGAGCACGACGAGCGTCCACGGCACCCAGGTGCGCCACGCGAGTCGCTCGTGCTTCGCCTGAGGCGCTGTAGCGACGTGAGCCGGTTGGGCCACGACGTCAGGTTCCGCCTGTCCTCCATCCGATGCATCACCCAGGTCGGGTGACGCGGGAGGATCAGGCTCCGTCGACGCGCTCTCCGGAGAGGTAGAGGAGCGCCGCCTTCACGCGGCGGCTGATGTCGTCGGTCTCCCGCAGGCCCAGCTTGAGGAAGATGCTGTTGATGTGCCGCTCGACGGCGCGCTTCGTCACGACCAGCTTCTCGGCGATCGCCGCGTTGCTGCGGCCCTCGGCGATCAGGCCGAGGATCTCGAGCTCCCGCGGCGTCAGCCGGTCGAGCGGCGTGTCGCGCCGGCGCCGCTGGAGGTCGAGCAGCTCGTCGACGATCAGCGGGTCGACGACCGAGCCGCCCTCCGCGACCGTCACCACGGCACGGATCAGCTCGTCGCGGTCCCTGAGGCTCTCCTTGAGCAGGTAGGCGCGGCCGTGCGAGCCGTGCTCGAACAGGATCGCCGCGTACCCGGGCTCGGCGTGCTGGCTGAGAACGACCACGCCGACCTCCGGATGCGTCTCGCGGAGCTCGTTGGCGATCCGGAGCCCCTCGTCTCGGTGGTCGGGCGGCATGCGGATGTCGGTGAGGACGACGTCCGGCCGCTCGCGTTCGATCGCCGAGCGCAGGGACTCGGCGTCCTCGCAGGCGGCGACGAGCTGCACGCCGGCGGTTCCTTCGAGCAGCGAGGTGATCGCCTCGCGCGTCAGGAAGCTGTCCTCGCCGAGGACGATCCGCAGGACGTGGCCGTCCGTCACGCGGCCGGAACCGTGCCCCGAACGCTCGTCCCGGCTCCCGGCGAGGAGCGGATCTCGAGCCGGCCGCCGACGGCGCCGATCCGGTCGCGCATGCTGACGAGGCCGATTCCGTGGCGGTCGGCCGAGGGATCGAAGCCGATGCCGTCGTCCCGGATCTCGAACACGAGCTCGTCGCGCGAGCGGGCGAGGGTCACGACCGCGTGGGCATCCGGCCCCGCGTGCTTGGCGGCGTTCTGGAGCGCCTCGAGCGTGCAGTAGTAGATGGCGAGCTCGACGCCCGCCGGAGCCCGGCCGATGCCGCGGTCGATCATCCGCACCCGGATCGGCGCCCGGCCGGCAACCGAACGGAGGGCGGGCGCCACGCCGGCGTCGTGGAGGAGCGGCGGATAGATCCCGTGCGCGACGGCCCGCAGCTCGCCCGCGGCCGCGGCGGCCTCGGCGGCGACCTCTTCGAGCTCCGCTCGCAGCACCGCCTGCTCGGCCTCCTCGCTGGCGACCGCGAGCTTGAGCTGGATCGTCGTCAGCCGCTGCTGCGCGCCGTCGTGCAGGTCGCGCTCGAGCCGGTGGCGCTCCTGCTCGACCGACTCGACGATGCGGGCCCGCGAGGCCTGCAGCTCGCCCACGAGCGTCGCGTTCTCGAGCAGCGTCGCCGCGGTCACGCCGAGCCCCTGGACGATCTCGATGTCCTCGTCGAGCGCGACGTCGTGCACGAGCGCGAGCGACGGCAGCCCGCGTCGCGCGATCAACGTGATGGAACGCGGCGACTGGGTCGGGCTCGGGAGGCTGACCGGCTCGCCGGCCGCGTCGACGAAGGTGCTGTGATCCTCGTTCCAGAGCGCGAGCTCGAACGACGGGTCGCCGAGCGTGTGGCGGAGGAACTCCTGCAACCACGCCGGCGTGACGTTCTGGGGCGCGACCAGCGCCATCTCGCGCCACATCGCGGAGGTCGCGATCAGCCGGCCGCGCACCTGCCCGAAGAGCAGCGCGACCGGAATCGCAAGCGCCCCCAGCGCGCAAGCGACGCGGAACGCGATGCCGGGCGGGGAGGCGGCCTCGCTGATCAGGCTGTACGACCCGTACGTCGCGGCGAGGAGCATCGACGCGCAGATGAGCGGGGTGAGAGCACGGCGCCGGACGAGCGGCTCCGAGGCCGCCTTCTGGCCGAGCAGGGCGATGGCGGCGACCACGATCAGCGTTGTCGCGGAGGTGGCGGCCAGCCCGAGCGCCTGTGTGACGCCGCTCGAGGTGTCGACGAGTTGCAGCGCGTTGCCCGGGCAGCTGGTGTTGCAGTCGCTGAGCGGCCCGCCGTGCGGGAGCTGATCGGCGAACACCAGTACGAACGCCCACGGGACGACCGTCATCGCCGCGGCTGCGACCACAAACGAGCGCTCCACCGGCGCCTGCGGCCGACCGCGCGGGAAGCTCGCGAACAGGTACGCGAAGTAGAAGACGAGGGCGGCGAGCGCGACGCGCCCGAGGGTGTGTGCGAACGGCTGGTCGACGGCTGTGAGCGACGTCACCGTGTAGAGGAAGCCGGCACCGGCGATCAACGGCCCGACCCGCGTCCCGCGCCGGCGGGCGAGGGTGTAGACCCCGACACCGACGTAGGCGGCGACGATCAGGCTCTTCGCGACGGCCATCCCCTGCGGGTGCGCCACGAGCGGGCTGCGCCACACGAGCCAGCCCGCGAGGACCGACGACGCCGCTCCCGCGAACCCAAGCGTTGCGACGGAACGGGGGGCGCCGGTCGTCAGCCGCTCGGCAGCTTCGGCCGGCGCGGCGTGTGTGGACACACCAACAGAATACGGAGAGTCCGCCCGCAGAGCGAACCGGGTGCGGCGTGCAAACACGGCTTCGGCAGTGGTGCACACACCACCGCCTGATCCGTAGGCGGCCGCGCAAAGAGTCGTGGAAGCGCCATTGGTCGCGCATCCCCCAGGGTGGATGATGACGGGGCGATGCCCGCCGCCTCGCCGAACCCCTCTGCGCCTGCCTCGGTCTCGTCGGCTCGGGGGCGGCGGCGCGTCGCCGAGGCGCGGCCGTTCGACTTCCTCGAGTCGCGCATCCAGGTGCCGCCGCTGCGAGCCGGAACGGTCTCGCGCACCGGCCTCGTCAACCGCCTGCGGGCGAGCACCGGCGCCGCGGCGGCGACCGTCGTCGCGCCGGCCGGCTACGGCAAGACGACGCTGCTGGCGCAGTGGGCTGCACGCGACAACCGCCGCTTCGCCTGGGTGACGGTCGACGACCGCGACAACGATCCGGTCGTCCTGCTCCGGCACATCGCCGCCGCGCTCGCGCGCGAGGAGCCGCTCGAGCAGTCGGTCGTGGACGCGCTGCGGTCGCCGCGCCCGACGATCTGGGCGGCGGCGGTGCCGCGGCTCGCCGCGGAGCTCGCGGCGCGGAGCCCGATCGTGCTCGTGCTCGACGACGCCAACCTGCTGCACGCACGGGCGGCGCTCGAGGTCGTCGAGGCGCTGGTCGACGACGAGCTCGAGGGCTCGATCGTCGTGCTTTCCGGCCGCGTCCTGCCGAGGCTGCCGCTCGCGCCGCTGCGCGCCCGCGGCCTGCTGCTCGAGCTCGGCGCGGAGGACCTCGCGCTGACGCCGCGCGAGGCGCGCATGCTCCTGAGCGCGGCGGGCGTCCGGCTCGACGAATCACGCGCCGAGGAGCTGGTCGAGCGGTGCGAGGGCTGGGCCGCCGCCCTCTACCTCGCCGCGATCTCGCTGCGCGACGGCCGCCATGCCGGCTTCGAGACGATTCGCCTCGGCGGCGACGACCGCTACCTGGCCGACTACTTCCGTGGCGAGTACCTGTCGCACCTGCGGCCGGGACCGTTGCGCTTCCTGCGCCGCACCGCGGTGCTCGAGCGTCTGAGCGGCGCGCTGTGCGACGCGATCCTCGACGACGAGGGCTCCGCCCGCGAGCTCGAGAAGATCGAGCGCGCGAACCTCTTCCTCGTCCCGCTCGACAACCGGCGCGAGTGGTACCGCTACCACCACCTCTTCCGCGACCTGCTGCAGCACGAGCTGCTCGCGACGGAGCCGGAGCTCGCCCCGGAGCTCCACACACGCGCGGCCGACTGGTTCGACGCGAACGGCGACCGCGAGTCCGCGCTCGAGCACGCCTTTTCCGCGAACGACACCGCGCGCGCGGCAGCGCTCTTCGGCGAGGTCGTGCTCGAGGTCTACCACTCCGGCCGCGTCGCCACGATCGAGCGCTGGCTCGAGCGGTTCGAGCACGACGGGCTGCTGGAGCGCCACCCCGAGGTGGCGGTACGGGGATCGGTCGTGCATGCCCTTCGCGGCCGCGCCGACGCCGCGGCCGAATGGCTCGACGCGGCGGAACGTGGAGCGTCGGCGAAGGCGCGCTCGCCGGTCGCCCCCGCCGTCTCCGTGATGCGGGCGTGGCTGTGCGAGAAGGGCGCGCGGCGCATGCTCAGCGATGCCGAGGGCGCGCTGGCGGAGCTGCCGGCAGACGGCACCTGGCGGCCGCGGGCGCTGCTCGCGCAGGGCGCCGCGCTGCTCGTGCTCGGCCGCCACGACCGCGCCGGCGAGGCGCTCGCCGAGGCCGCGGAGCTCGCGGCTGACGGCGGGCTCGTCGACACCGAGGTGCTCGCGCTCGGCGAGCGCGTGCTTCTGGCGAGCGAGCTCGACGACCACGCCGCCGCCGACGAGCTCGAAGCGGCGATCCAGGACGTGGTCGAGGCGGGCGGCGTCGAGGGCCACCACGCCCGGGCGCTGGCGCACGCGACCCACGGGCGGGCGTTGCTCCGGTGCGGGCGCTGGAACGAGGCGCGCGCGGCCGTCACCGCGGCCCGCGAGTCGGTGCGCCACGTCGGGGACGCGCTGCCGTGGCTCGGCGTGCAGATCCGGCTCGAGCTGGTGCGCGCGCTCGTCACGTTGCGCGACACCGGCGGGGCGGCCGAGCTCCTGGCCGAGGCGCACGACCTGCTCGAGCGAACGCGGAGCCTCGGCACGCTCGCCGAGCAGGCGGAGGAGCTCCAGCAGGAGATCGACCTGACGCCGGAGCCGGAGGCCGCGCACCACACCGGCCTGACGCCGGCCGAGCTGCGGCTGCTGCCGCTGCTCGCGACCCACCTCTCCTTCCGCGAGATCGCCCAGCAGCTGTTCGTCTCGCGCAACACGATCAAGACGCAGGCGATCTCCGTCTACCGCAAGCTCGGCGTCTCTAGCCGCAGCGAGGCGGTCGCCGAGGCGCAGCGCCTCGGGCTCGAGGAGCACCTGCGCGTGCTCGTCACGAACGACCACTGACGCGGCTTTCATGCCAGGCGGGTGATGGCGCGGCGCGCCCCCGCTGATGGTGTGGTCGTACCAGTGGACGACACGCCCGAGCGGGTCCTACGGCGGCTCACCATCCGCGACGACTCCTTCATCAGGGGAGTCCTCGTGGCGGCGGAGGATCCCGGCACGGCGGAGCCGCTCGACGCGAAGACCTGCGCGATGACGCGGATCGCGTCGCTGATCGCTCTCGACGCCGCCTCGCCCTCGTACCTCTCGCCGGTCGACGACGCCCGCGCGGCCGGCGCGACGGACGCGGAGATCGTCGGCTGCCTCGTCGGCCTGATGCCGGTGGTAGGCGTCCCCCGGGTCGTGTCGGCCGCGCCGAAGCTCGCGCTCGCGCTCGGCTACGACGTGGCGGCCGCGCTCGAGGATTCCGACTCGGCGCTGCTCTGAGCCTGCGCGCGGCTGAGGTCGCGCATGATGTGCACCGCAGCCGAGAGCAGCGGCGCCGCGAGGATCAGGCCGATCGTCCCGAAGATGCAGCCGCTCGCGATCGTCGCGACGAGCACGACGAGCGGGTGCAGGTCGAGCGCCGATCCCATCGCGAACGGCTGCACGAGGTTCTGCAGCAGGCCGTTCGCGAGGATGACGATCACGAGCATGATCAGCGCCGTCGTCGTCCCGTTCGCGCCGAGCGCGATGATCACGGCGAAGGCGCCGGCGACGAACGCGCCGATGAAGGGGATGTAGGCGAGCACGAGCGTCACCACCGCGATCGTGCCGGCGAGCGGGACGCCGAGGATCAGCGCGCCGAGGCCGACGACGACGCCGTTGAACGTGGCCACGAGCGTCACGCCGAGGAAGTAGCCGCGCAGCGAGCGCAGCACGCCGCCGGTGATCGTGCGCGCGACGCTCGGGGGCACGCCGAGGTGGTGGTCGACCCACCCTCGCATCGAGGGGCCGTCCTTGAGCAGGAAGAAGACGCTGAGCAGCGCGAGCGAGAGCGTGAAGGCCAGCGAGGCGAGGCCCCTGATGCCGCTGATCACGCCCTTCGTGAGCGTCGAGATCATCGCGGGCACGTCCTGTTTCAGCTGATCGCCTGCGCTCGCCGCGCCCGACTGGCTGACCCCGAGGCTCTTCGCCCAGCTCTCGAGCTTCGACACGCCCTCGCTCGTGTGCTCCGAGATCGCGGCGTGCTGCGAGGTGATGCCGCCGATCACGAGCAGCACGATCGCGACGGTCACCGCGAGGATCCCGAGCAGCACGACGACGGTCGCGAGCGCGCGCGGCATGTGGCGTGACAACCGCGCGACGAGCGGCGACGTCACGGCGGCGACGATCGTCGCGCCGACGACGGGCGCGGTGATCGTGTAGGTGGTGCCGAGCAGCCAGACCAGCCCGACCACGACCAGGAGCAGGCCGACCAGCAGCCAGGAGGTGCGGCCGAGGTCGCGCAGCCAGCGCGGGGCCGCGAACGTCGAGCTCAGCGCGCTCAGCTCGTCCGACGGAATCGGCTCGGCCGTGACCACCACCGTCTCCGTCTGACCACGCCCCCTGAGGCGATCGATCACGCTCACGGCCTGCCGCCCTCGTGTCCGACGGGCCGGCGCCGGGCGGTCGCCGCCGCGCCGCGCCCGCTCGCGCTCGTCACACCCGCAGCCGCTTTCCGGCGTAGGCCGCGAGCGCGTAGATGATCAGCACGTCGACCGAGAACATCAGCAGCCCCCAGGCGGGGTAGGCCGGGATGAACGCCAGCTGCCCGAGGGCGTTGACGCCTGCGACGGCGATGCCGAACCAGCGCGCGAGCTCGCTGCCCGAGAGCAGCGCCATCGAGGCGAGGATCTGGGCGACGCCGAGGATCAGCACGATCCAGCCCCAGGTCTTCAGGTCGCTGAACACGTAGTGCGCGTCCGCGACGAAGACGTGGGCGCTCGAGATCGCGGCGATGCCCTCGAAGAAGTTCCAGATCCCGAGCAGGCCCATCATGATCGTCGCGAACAGGACCCAGCCCTGGCCGGACGGCCCGTCCCCGTACCCGCGGTCCGGCGGCAGCTGGTCGTAGCGCTCGGAGGGGCCGTAGTCCTGCGTCGTTCGCATCTCCTGCTCCTTCCGTTCGACCGTGGTGCGAGGAAACCTTGGCCGGCCCGGAGGAGCATCGCCCGGATGGGATGACCGGCGCGGTGCTGGTTCATCCGATCGGGGCGATGCACCCGCCGGCCCGGGACGGGAGGCTGCGCTCGATGGCAGAACTGGTCGCAATCGGGTACCCGGACGAGACGTCTGCCCTCGCCGCCGAGAAGGAGGCACAGCACCTCGCCGACGAGCTGGTGATCCGGCCCGACGCGATCGCGGCGATCGTCCGCCACGCCGACGGCAAGTACCAGGTGACGACCACGCACCATGCCGTCGGCTCCGGCGCCACCTGGGGGATGTTCTGGGGGTTCTTCTTCGGGCTGCTCTTCTTCGTGCCCGTGCTCGGGATGGCGATGGGCGCCGGCCTAGGCGCGCTTCTCGGCAAGCTCGAGCAGGCGGGCATCGACAAGGAGTTCCAGGCCGACGTCCGCCGGATGCTCACCCCAGGGACGTCGGCGCTCTTCGTCGTGGGCGACGAGGCGGCGACGGCGAGGGCGGTCGACGGGCTGCGGCGGTTCGGCGGCACGATCCTCGAGACGTCGCTCTCGAAGGAGGCCGAGGAGCGGCTGCAGGCGGTTCTGCACGGAGTGGAAGACCACGAGCCGGTCACGGTGTAACCGGGAAAGCGAGGTACGCAGATGCCCTTCGTACGACGACGACCCCTCTTGCGCGCCGCAGTTGTCGGCGGCGCCGCCTATCACGCGGGCAAGCGCGTGCAGGAAGGCCGCGACGCGGACTACGAGCGCGACGCGCGCATGGACGAGCTCGAGCAGCAGCAGGCGATGATGCAGCAGCAGCCCGCTGCCGCGCCGGCTCCCACTCCCGCCGGCGGCATCACCGACGACGCGATCGCGCAGATCCAGAAGCTCGGCGAGCTGAAGACGCAGGGCCTGCTCACCGACGAAGAGTTCGAGGCGCAGAAGCGCAAGCTGCTGGGGGCCTGATGAGCGACGAGACGACACCCAAGATGACGTTCGGCCCGGTGCAGATGCTCGTGGTCGGCTTCACGGGCACGGAGTTCACCGGCGAGATCATGGAAGAGCTCACGCGGCTCAAGGAGGCGGACATCGTCCGCCTGGTCGACATGATCGTCGTGCGGAAGCAGGACGGCCAGGTCGAGACGGTCCAGACCAGCGATCTCAGCGTCGAGGAGGCCGAGGACTTCGGCGCCCTCGTCGGCGCGCTGATCGGCGCGGGCACGGGCGAGGAAGAAGGCGTCGAGGCCGGCCTGATCGCCGGCGCAGAGGCCGGCTCCGACGGCCACATCATCGACGACAACGAGGTCTGGTACCTCGCCGACGCGGTTCCCGAGGGCACGACCGCCGCGGTCGCGCTGCTCGAGCACCGCTGGGCGATCCCGCTCCGCGACAAGATCATCGCGAAGGACGGGATCGTGCTCGCGGACGCGTGGATCCATCCGGCCGACCTGATCGCGATCGGCGCGATCGCGGCCGAGGCCGCAGGCGCTCCCGCGGACGCCTAGCAGCAGCCGGAGCGCGCGGGGCGGGCCCGCGCGCTCCGTGCCACCGGAGGTGTGGAGATGAGGAGGTACATGCCCGAGTTCCTCGCGGTGCCGCTGGTGGCGGTGCTGCTCGGGCTGGTGTTCGTGATCCTGTGGGCCGCGGACGCCGGCATCGGCGTCTGGCTCGCGGTCGGCGCCGTCCTGCTCGTCGTCCTCGTGGTCGGAGCGGTCCTCGCGATGCGAAGGCCGCGCGGCCCGGCCGCGGTCGACGACGCAACGGGCTTCGAGGGCGGCGCTGCGCCGGTGGACGACGCCGTGCACCGCGTGCTGCTCGTCGTCGACGGCAGCTGCACGACGCGCGACCTCGCAGGGGTCCCGGACGGCCGCGGGGAGACGACCGTGTTCGTCGTGGCGCCCGCGGTCAGCTCGCGGCTCGACCGCTGGACCGGCGCCGAGCACGCGTACGAGCACGCCGAGGAGCACCTCCAGTCGGCTCTCGCCGCGCTCGGCGAGCTCGGCTGCGAGGCGCGCGGGCACGTCGGCTCGCACGACCCGCTGCAGGCCGCGGACGACGGGCTGCGCGAGTTCCCGGCCGACGAGCTCGTCTTCGCGCTGGCCGAGGAGCAGGAGAGCGCGTGGCTCGAGGACGGCGTCGTCGAGCTCGCCCGCGCCCGCTACACGGTGCCGGTGCGCCGGCTCGCGCCCGCCCCCGCAGGCGCGTAGGCGCCGATGCCCGAGTCCGCGAACGTCGAGATCGCGCACCACCTGCACGAGCACACCCACCGGACGCGGCCCTGGATCGAGATCGGCGAGGCGGTGCTGCTCGCGCTCGTCGCGGTCGCGACGGCCTGGAGCGGCTACCAGTCCGCGCGCTGGGACGGGCACGAGGCGACCCTCTACGGCCAGGCGTCGAAGCTCCGCTTCCAGGCCAACGCGCACGAGACGCGCGCCGGACAGGAGCAGGTCTACGACGGCTCGACCGTCAACGCGTGGCTGCAGGCGAAGCTGAAGGGCGACGACCAGGTCGCCGCGGCGTTCGAGCGGCGCCTGCTGCCCGACTTCAGGCCGGCGTTCCGCGCCTGGGTCGCGACCGATCCGCTGCACGACCCGCGCGCTCCCGCCGGGCCGATGCAGATGCCGCAGTACCGGAACGCCGACCTCGAGCAGGCGAACGCCCTGAACGCCCGCGCCTCGGCGACGTTCGAGAGCGGGACGCACGCCCGCGAGAACGGCGACGACTACGTGCGCACGACCGTGCTGCTCGCGACGGTGCTCTTCCTGATCGCGGTCAGCCAGCGCTTCCAGGCGCCCCGCGTGCGGACGGCGGTGCTCGCCGTGGCGCTCGTGCTCCTCGCCGTCGCGCTCGGGCTGGTCGTCTCCTACCCGCGGCTCTGAGCCGCCGCGTCCTGTGCGGCGTACGCGGCGAGCTGCTGCTGCTCGGCCTCGCGTTTCGGGAACATGAACCACACGAGCGCGCCGCCGAGCAGCACGGCGATGATCCCGGCGAGGTAGGCCCACTGGTCGCCGTGCAGGAACGACGCCTTCGCCGCGGCGACGATCTGGTCCTGGACGTTCGGCGGGTAGCGCTTGGCGGTGTCGGCGGCGCTCGCGAACGACTTCGTCAGCTCGCTCTGGACGCTGCTCGAGACGTTCTTGCCCGAGGCGCTCAGCGCCGCCCCGGCGGCGGAGGCGTAGCCGGCGGTGAGCAGCGCCCCGAAGATCGACTGCATGATCGCGCCGCCGAGGTCGCGCTGCAGGTCGGCGGTGCCCGACGCCATGCCGACGCGCGTGACGGGCACCGAGCCGGTGAGCGAGTGCGAGGCGGGCGTGCCGGCGAACCCCACGCCGATGCCGACGAACGCGTAGCCGAGCGCGACCTTCCAGTACGGGATGCCTTCCTTCCAGAGCAGGAGCATCGTCAGGAAGCCGAGCAGCACGAATACGTAGCCGAGGAGGAGCGTGAAGCGGGCGCCGTGCGACTCCACGAGCTTCGCCGAGCGCGGCGCGACGACGACCATGAAGGCCGCGGCCGGGAGGATCGCGGTCCCGGCTTCGACGGTCGAGTAGCCGAGCACGTTCTGCAGGAACTGCTGGCCGATGTACATCGAGCCCATCAGCGAGCCGAAGACGATGATCCCGGCGACCGCGGCGACCCAGAACGTCGGCCGCGCGGCGTTCTTCAGGTCGTAGAGCGGGTTCCTCGCGCGACGCTCGCGGATGTAGAAGGCGCCGAGCGCGGCCGCGGCGACCAGGAAGAGCCCGAGCACGAGCGCTCCCTTGTTCGGCACCGCGGCGAAGTTGATCCCGAGGATCAGCGCCCCGACGAGCACGATCGAGAGCACGCCTCCGGGGTGGTCGACCGCTTCGGTCGCCTCGTTGACGTGTGCCGGGACGAGGTAGAGCGCCATCAGCAGGGCGATGCCCGCGAGCGGCAGCGTGAGCAGGAAGACCGAGCCCCACCAGTAGTGCTCGAGCAGGATTCCCGAGCAGAGCGGGCCGAGCGCCGAGATCGCGCCGCCGATCGCGGCCCACAGCGCGATCGAGCGCGTGCGCGCCGGGCCCGACCACAGCGCCGTGATCAGCGCGAGCGTCGTCGGGTACGCCATGCCCGCCGCGAGCCCGCCGATCACGCGCGCGCCGAACAGGACGCCGATCGACGGCGCCCACGCCGCGAGGCAGTCGGCGGGGATGGTCAGGACCATGCCGAGGACGAGCAGCAGCTTCCGGCCGTAGCGGTCGCCGACGGCGCCGAAGTAGAGGACCGACGCCGCGAGCCCGAGCGAGTAGCCGACCGCCACGAGGTTGAGCGCCGTCTGCGAGGCGTCGAAATGCTGCCCGATCGAGGGGAGCGCGACGTTCGCGACCGCGAGGCCGAGGTTCGCCACGGCGGCGACGGCGATCAGCGATCCGAGGACGAGTCCCGCGCGGGCGGGCGCGCTCGACGCCTCGGCCGGCGCGATCTCAGCTGCCGCCGGGTGCGCCGTGTCGCTCAACTCGCGCCCTCCGGCATCGCCGCGACCGGGGCCGCGGCGGGCTCGACCACGAGCGTCAGGCCGTCGCGGCCGATCACGCGCACCCGGTCGCCGGGCGAGGCGCCGGCGGAGCAGCGCGCCTCCCAGATCTCGCCGTTCAGCCGGACCTGACCGACGGGCCGGCAGGGCTCGCTCACCACGGCCTCCTTGCCGATCAGCGTCTGCGCCCCCACCGCCTTCCGCCGGTGCCTCACGGTCCGGTTCCAGAGCCCGAGCTCGACCAGCCACAGGGCGAAGACGGCGAAGAAGCCGACGAAGCTCCACGGCGAGGGGAGCAGGAGCAGCAACGCGATCGCGAGGATGATCAGCACGCGGCTCGAGCTCCTAGGCCGGCACGGCCGTCGCCTTCGACGGGGCCTTCGGCTCGAACGGGTGAATCTCGTCCTGACCGGGCTGGACGACGCCCCAAGTGGACTCCGGCACCTCGTTCCACACGCCGGGGAGGTCCCGCAGCGGCTCCGACACGATCAGGCGCGCCTCGTCGTCGACGAGCGCGAGGATGTCGAGCTCCGGGTGGAGCTTTCGCACCGTCTCGACGGCGGTCGTGAAGAAGAGCGACCGCGAGTTCCGCTCGCTCGAGTAGCGGAACGCCCAGATGCTCTCGCCGTTCGTGATCGCCACCGTCATCTGGATCGGGTGCTCGACGCCGTGCTTGCGGCCGACCTCCTCGATCAGCCCGACCGTCGCCTCCATCGCCGCCGGCGGGTCGTCCTCGAGGCCGAACGTGAGCGCGAGGTGGAACATCACCTCGGTGTCGGCCGAGCCCTCCATCAACGGGAAGAGCGACGGGTCGATCGCGAGCACCAGGTCCCGCTTGACCGTGGCGAACTCGGCGATGAAGCCGTTGTGCATGAACAACCACTTGCCGTGGCGGAACGGGTGACAGTTCGTCTCCTGAACGGGCGAGCCGATCGCCGCTCGGATGTGCGCGAACACGACCGGCGACATGATGTGGGCCGACAGGTCGCGGAGGTTCCTGTCGTTCCAGGCCGGCTCGATGCTGCGGTAGACACCGGGCGTCTTGGCGAACTCGGTGTACCACCCGATCCCGAAGCCGTCGCCGTTGGTCGTCTCCGCGCCGAGCTTCGAGTGCAGGCTCTGGTCGATGAGCGAATGCTCGGGCTTGTAGAGAATCGTCTCGAGCGACAACGGCGATCCGGAATAGGCAAGCCATCTACACATGAAGAACGCTCCTTCCCTTTGACGCCGCGGCCCG
>DASSMZ010000160.1:0-7445 GCA_035688325.1 Gaiellaceae bacterium | reverse complement strand
CTTTGCGAAGCCCGAGCTGGCCGCACCCGGTCGCAACATCGTCGGCCCGGTGCCGGCAGGCTCGACGCTCGCGACCGAGCGCGGCGGCCAGCTGATCCAGACCGCCGGCGGGACCTACATCGACCTCTCCGGCACCTCGCTGGCGGCGCCGGTCGTCTCGGGGATCGCCGCCGATCTGCTCACGCTGCGACCGTCGCTGACGCCGGACCAGGTCAAGGGCGCGCTGATGCACGAGGCGCGTGCGTTGCGCAAGGTCAGGACGCTCGCCGCGGGAGTCGGCGAGGTGAACGCGCCGAATGCGCTCGCGCTCGCGTTCCCGCCGAACCCGAACCGGGCCCTCGACGGCTTCCTCGTGCCCGACCCCAAGGGCGACGGCCCGATGTTCGACGACGTCTCCTGGCTCGACGCGGCCAAGGCGTCGCCCGTGTGGGACGCGGTCTCGTGGCTCGACGGCTGGGCCGACGTCTCGTGGAGCGACGTCTCCTGGTCGGACGTCTCGTGGTCGGACGTCTCCTGGGGCGACGTCTCCTGGTCGGACGTGTCGTGGTCGGACGTGTCGTGGTCGGACGTCTCCTGGGCGGACGTCAACCGTTCGGCGTACGGCGACGTCGGGCCCTAGAAGAACCGCTTGACCACGCCCAGCGCCCGCTGATCCCACGGCACCCGGTGCGTGAGGCCTGCCGCGCCGACGCGGCCGCGATTGGCGAGGTACCAGTCGTAGGTCTCGCAGAGCGCCTGCTCGTTCGAGAGGCGCGGCGCGAAGCCGAGCTCCCGCTGCGCCTTCGAGACGTCGACGAACGAGTCGCGGTGGGCGGTGCGGTAGTGCCACTCGGCGAGCGGCGAGAGGCGGGCGAGCTCGAGCGCCCGTAGCGCGAGCTCCGCCGGCCGCGCCGGCACCGGCCGCAGCCGGCTTCCCGAGCCCGCGTGCGCGATCAGGCCCTCGAGGTCGGAGCGGACGGTGCCGAACTCCGTCGCCCCGACGTTGAACGTCTCGCCGGCCACGTCCCGTTCGGCCGCGGCGACGGTCGCGTCGACGAGGTCCTCGACCGCGAGCAGCTGGTAGCGGTTGGAGCCGTTGCCGAGGATCGGGATGCGGCGCCCCTCGCGGATCCAGTCGAACAGGATCTCGAACACGCCGAGCCGCTCGGGCCCTATGAACGTCTTCGGCCGGATGATCACGACCTCGAGGCCGCGCCGGCCGACGTCGCGCGCTACCTCCTCGGCGTCGATCTTCGACTCGCCGTAGTGCCCGACCCCGACGAGCGGCGCCTCCTCGGCGATCGGGTGGTGCTTCGGCACGCCGTACACCGCGGTCGACGAGATCAGGACCGCACGCCGCACGTCGGCGTCCGCGGCCGACGCGAAGGCGACGCCGGTGCCGCCGACGTTGACCGAGCGGATCGACTCGCGCGAGGCCTGGATCGGCAGCGCCGCAGCCGCGTGGACGAGAACGTCGGCGCCGGTCACGAGGCGCGCCACGGCGGAGACGTCGCGCACGTCGCCGCGCAGCTCCTCGACATCCTGCTCGAGCGCCTCGTCGTCGAGCGGGGCGAGGTCGAGCGTGCGCACGTCGTGGCCGTCGGCCAGCAGCCGTCGCGCCAGGTGCAGGCCGAGGAAGCCCGCGCCGCCTGTGATCGCCCACCGCATCGGAAGCAGGACTCTACGTGCGGGCGGAGAACGGGACCGGCCCGTGGGCCGCAGAATCGTGGCACTCGCCGCGGCCTTGCTGGCAGGGCTCATGCTGGCGTCGGCCGCGCACGCTCGGAACCCGCAGATCGCGGGTCTCCAGGTCGCCCTGCGCGCGTACGGCCTCTACAACGGGCCGATCGACGCGATCGCCGGGCCGATGACCGTCCGGGCGACGAAGGAGTTCCAGCGCCGCGCGGGGCTCGTGCCGGACGGCCGCGCCGGGCCCGCGACGAGGCGGGCGCTCGGGCCGCTCGGGACGCCGGTGTTCGGGCGGCGGACGCTGCATCGCGGCTCGTTCGGGTGGGACGTCTCCGTGCTGCAGTACATGCTCGCGCGCCGCGGCCGGCTCGTACCGGTGTACGGCTTCTTCGACGCCGCGACCGAGCGCGCGCTCCGCAGCTACCAGCGGGCGAAGCGTCTCGCCGCCGACGGCATCGCAGGGCCGCGGACCCTGCACGCGCTCGGGCACGCGACGCCGGGAGTCCGACCGGCGCGCCGCGCCCGGCACGCCGTCCCCGCAGCTCCCGCGACGAGCGTCCGGACGATGCTCACGAACTGGGCGATCGCGTACCGGCTCGACCCGGCGCTGGTGCGCGCGCTCGGCTGGATGGAGTCCGGCTTCCAGACCGGCCTCGTCTCGTCGGCCGGCGCGCGCGGCGTGCTGCAGGTGCTGCCGGGGACGCGTGGCTACGTCGAGCACCAGCTGATCGGCCACAAGGTGCCGCGCTCGACCTCGGGGAACATCCGCATCGGCGTCGCCTACCTGCGGCAGCTGCTGACCGAGTTCCGGTGGGACCGCACGCGCGCGCTCGCAGCCTGGTACCAGGGGCCGGCCTCCGTGCGCCGGCACGGGCCGCTCGCCTCGACGCGGCTGTTCGTCGCGAACGTGCTAGCGCTTAGCAGGCGCAACATTTGACGCCGTGGACGCCGGAGCGCTGGCCGGCGGCCTCGAGTCGACGAGCACGGCGGCGGCGAGCAGGATCGCCATCCCGACTGCGCTCTCGCCCAGGAGGCTGCGCGGCAGGCCCGCGAAGAGCGGCGCCCCGCGCTCGAGCCTCGGCCGGACCAGGAAGTGGTGGACCGCGCCCCAGAGCAGCGCGAGCGAGACGAGCCCGAGCTTGACCAGCAGCACCTGCCCGTAGCTCGCGCTCCAGAGATCGGAGAGGTGCGGCAGACGCAGGATGCTGAGGTACGTGCCGGCCGCGAGCAGCACGACGATCAGCAGGGTCGCGAGCTTCGAGAAGCGCAGGAACGCCTGCCGGCGCAGCTCCGGCTCGAGCGGCCAGACGACGAAGGCGAGCTGCACCAGCCCGCCGACCCAGAGCGTCGCCGCCGACAGGTGCAGCCAGTCGGCGAGCTGCGAGAGCCAGGACGAGCCGGCGTCCACCGCCGAGTGCCCGGACAGCGACAGGCCGGAGGCGAAGCCGATCGCGAGCAGGAACGCCGGCCACAGCAGCTGCTCCCGCTCCGTCAGCCACGCCAGGAAGACGAGCGCCGCGACGAGCGCGTAGCCGAGCGTCATCGCGACGAAGGCAGTCCCGAAGCGCGTCTTCGCGAGCGGCGAGAGATCGCCGTAGAGGAAGTCCACGAACGGCAGCTGTAGCGCGTCCTCGGCGCGCAGCAGGAAGGCGAGGATGCCGACCTCGAGCGCGCCGACCGCGCCGATGCCGAGCAGCTGGTAGAAGCGCCGCTGGGCGCGCGGCCCGAACGGCCGGCGCACGACGAGCAGCCGGAAGCCGAGCCCGCCGGCCAGGAACGCGAGCGCGAGGAAGTAGAGCCAGCGGACGAGGTGCTCGGTCGTCGTCGGCCCGCCGGCTCCGAACGCGTCGGTCGCGGCCGGCGCGGGCATCTTCACGCCGAAGGTGAAGACGCCCGAGACGACGTGCCCGTCCGCCGAGACGGCGCGCCAGCGAACCGTGTAGCCGCCGCGGCGGAGCGTCTTCACCGGCACGGAGATCGTCCGCTTGTCGGCGCTCGCGCGGGTGACCCCCGAGAGGACGGCGCCGTGCGCGCTGTAGACCGTGATCGCGTTCGGCAGCGCGTCGACGCTCTGGTCGAACGTCAGCGTCACGGCCTTCGGCGACCGGTCGACCCGCGTGCCGAACTGGGGCGCCGTGTGCTCGAGCGTCGCATGGGCCGAGGCCGCGGCCGGGAAGGCGAGCGCGAGCAGCGCGACGAGTACGAGCCTGCGCCTCACCGGTGCGGCACCCCCGCGCGCTCGGAGAGGTGGCCGAAGATCGGCGCGACGTCGCGGTCGGAGTACAGGAACACGGCGACGAGCACGAGTGTCAGCGCGAAGCCGGCGGGCCAGGCCCGGCGCCGCGGCTGCAGCACGGCGAGCAGCGGGAAGATCGCGCCGATCAGGCACGTCCAGCCGAGCACGTGATGCAGGAACGCCGCGCGCGCGAAGAGCCAGCCGTTCTGCTCGTGGACGAGGAGCGCGGTCCCGGAGACGGCGAGCGCGAGCGGCACGGTCAGGTGCCACAGGCGGTTGTGCAGCTTGCCCCGCAGCAGCCCGAGCTCGGCGGCGCCGGCGAGCATCATCGTCTGCGCCCAGGCGCCGTGGGCGACCATGTGGATCGTCGAGTTGGTGAAGAAGACCATTACCGGCCACATGAAGACGCCGAGCCCGAAGAGCAGGCTCGGCCAGAGGTAGGCCCGCCAGGCGCGCC
The DNA here is from genome assembly GCA_035688325.1 of Gaiellaceae bacterium. Taxonomy (GTDB): domain Bacteria; phylum Actinomycetota; class Thermoleophilia; order Gaiellales; family Gaiellaceae; genus AC-32. The sequence goes on along the minus strand of DASSMZ010000160.1, from coordinate 3,084 downwards.
GGTCCCAGACCTCCGCGCCGACGATCGCGCGCGCGAGCAGACAGAGCCCGAGCAGCAGGAACCCGGTCGCGAACAACCAGTGGACGTGCTCGGCGGGCGGTTCCATCAGTCTTGCTCGAGGTCCTCGATCAGGCCCGGCGCCACGAACAGCCCGAACACGATCCCGACTGCGATCACGAGCAGCGGCGGCTCGACGAGCAGCCACCAGAAGCCCTCGCCGTGCGGGTGCAGGAGCGTGATCCGGTACGGCTGCAGGAACGCCCAGGCGACGCCGCCGAGCATCGTCAGCGGGCCGAGCAGGCCGACGGCGCGCGCGCGTGCGGAGCGGGTACGGCTCGACGCGCGCTCGGTGACAAGTTGTGTGCTCATTCCACCTCCCCAGGTCGGGACGACAACCGGTCCCGCGGTCTGGTCTGGGCGCTACCGCGGGCTAGGCGGGGAGGGGCGGCGGCCGGCTCTCGAAGGCGAGGCCGAAGAGCTTGCGAGGCGGAGCCTGCGCGTCACGGCGCCGACAGATCGCAGGCGTGATCCTGGAACGCGTGGCGTGGCCGGCGCGGGCCCAGGTGTCGGCTGCGTAGCGCTCGTACGCGCGCAGCCAGCTCGCGACTGCGCTCCAGGCCAGCGCGACGAGCACCGCGAGCACGGCGAACACCGGCAGCGCGGAGGTGTGGAGCCACGGCGCGAGCAGCGGCCAGCGGCCCGACGCGACCTGCTCCGCGTCCGTCTGCAGCAGGTAGAAGGTCGACGTCGCGAGGAACGCCGCGAGCCACAGGCGCGGCGAGAGGTCGAGCCGGAACCGTGGCTTTGGCGCAGGCGCCTTGCCGACGGCCGCGAGCACGCGGCGACCGGCGCGCGCCGCGACGTGCGCGCGCGCGAAGCGCCAGACGAGGCGCGCGAGCAGGAGCGCGACGCCGAGCTTCACGGCAGCGAGCAGGAACGGGTAGTACTCGGCGCCGGAATACGGCCGCGAGTCGACGTGGCGGCCGACGTCGAGCCGGTGCGTCAGGCTGCGGCCGGCGAGCTCCGCGATCAGCGCGAGCAGCGCGAACGCGAGCGCCGAGAAGAACCGCTGGTGCCGGCGGGCCCGCTCCATGCAGCCAGTTTGCCGCACGCGGCACCGGCGAATCAAACGGGTCCGGGCTAGCCCAGGAGCGTGAGCGCCCAGCGCGGCTCGTCCGGCGGCGCGAAGTCGACGAGCAGGATGCGCTGCCAGCGGCCGAGGCAGAGCTCGCCGCGGGAGAAGGGGATCTGCTCCCCGCGCGGGCCGAGCAGCATGCAGAGCAACCGCTCGCGGTCCTGCTGCTCCGGCGGGACGAGCCGGTTGAGCAGGTCCTCGAGGTCGCAGAAGAAGCCGGACTCGCGCTCCTGGACGCGCACGAGCGCGACGTCGTCGAGCGGCGAGACCAAGGCGATCCCGCTCTCGCGGCCCGACCCGGCGAGCTCGCGCCGCACGTCGTTCGTGATGTCGAGCACCGTCAGCGACGGCAGTGCCGAGGCTATGGAGTACGGAACCTCGACGCTGGTCATGCGGGCGTTGTTACCTCCCGCGGTAGGCGGAAACTCACGTTCTCGCGCGCGACCTCCACTTCGCCGAGCTCGTCGAAGCCGAACGACGCGAGGCTGCGCAGGACGAGCGCCACGAGCTCCTCGGGCGTCGAGGCGCCGGCCGTCACGCCGACCGTCTCGTGCCCCGCCAGCATCTCCGGGTCGAGGCCGCTCTCGCCGTCGATCAGCTCGGCGATCGCGCCGGAGCGCTCGGCGACCTCGACGAGACGCCGCGCGTTCGAGCTCGTCTTCGAGCCGATCACGAGGATCAGGGTCGCGCCGCGGCCGGCGAGCTCCTTGACCGCGTCCTGGCGGTTCTGGGTCGCGTAGCAGATGTCGTCGGCGGCGGGCCGCCTCAGGTCGCCGAAGCGCTCGGCCAGCGCGTCGACCGTCTCGGCGACGTCGTCGAGCGAGAGCGTCGTCTGCGTGACCACCGCGACCGGCTTCCCCTGCGGGTCGAGCTTCGCGGCGTCCTCCGGCGACTCGATCACGACCGTCTCCTCCGGCCGCTCGCCACGCGTCCCGATCACCTCGACGTGGTCGGCATGGCCGACGAGCGCGACCAGATGCCCGCTGTCGGCGTAGCGCCGCGCCTCGGCGTGCACCTTGGAGACGAGCGGGCAGACGGCGTCGACGACCCGCAGGCCCCGGGCTTCGCAGTTCGCGCGCACCGACGGCGCGACCCCGTGCGCGGAGAGCACGCAGATCGCGCCGGCCGGGATCTCGTCCTCGTGGTCGACGAAGACGGCGCCGAGGCCCTCGAGGCGCTTGACCACGTGATCGTTGTGGACGATCTGGTGGCGGACGTAGACCGGCGGCCCGTGCTGCTCGAGCAGGAGCTCGACGATCTCGATCGCGCGGTCGACGCCGGCACAGAAGGAACGCGGCGCTGCGAGCAGGACCTGGCCTATCGCGACCACCCCTTCGCGGCGTCGCCGAGGCGCCCGAGTGCCCGCCGGGCGTCGGACGCCGAGCGGACGAAGCGGCGCGGCGAGCGCGCGAACGCGCGCGCGAGCGCGGGCCAGTCGGTGCGGCCGTCGGCTCTGACGCCGTCGGCCAGCCCGTCCAGCGGGCGCGACGGCGTGTCGCTCACGGCCCGCAGCACGCCTCGCAGCCGGCCGCTGCGGGCGAGCGGCCCGCTCTCCAGGTCGGCCGTGTCCGCACCGGTGCGCTCGTGCAGCCGTCGCCGCTCGTCGGGGTCGTCGACGATGCGCTCGGCGGCGAGCATCGTCACCGGCTCGGCGCCGACGACGCCGAGCGGGCCGTCGTCCCAGAGCACCGTGCCCTCGACGTCGACGATCCTCGTCGCGTCGACCACGGTGCCGGGGGCGAGGCCGTCCCGCAGAGCTCCTGCGAGTCCGAAGGAGACGAGCGCCCCGTCGGGCACGCCGTTGCGCGCGCCGAGGCCGACGAGCACCGAGCGAGCGCCCGCCCGGCGCGCGACGCGCTCCTCGGCGGTCGTGGCGCAGGCGAAGGTCACCCGGTCAGCGTCCATGCCGCGCTACGGACCGTCTCCCTGACGCTGCCCGTCGCCTCGAA
>DASSMZ010000100.1:0-5110 GCA_035688325.1 Gaiellaceae bacterium | reverse complement strand
GGCGAGCAGGTGGAGCCGGTCTCGGCGAACGGGACGCGCAAGCGCTGGGCGATCACGCTGCTGCCCGGCGAGTCGCCCGCACCGCAGCGGCCGCCGTACGTCGACGCGGTCTTCGCGCGCGACGACCTCAAGCCGGCGCTCGTGCAGGTCGCGCGGCTGCTGCGGCGGTGAGCGTCCTCCTCTGGCTGCTCGCGCCGGTCGCGCTGGCGCTTTCGCGGCTGCTGCCCGCGCACGGGCTCGGGCTCGGGCTGCGGCTCGCGGCGGCGGTGGCGTGCCTGCTCCTGCCCGGCGCGCTCGTCTCGCGGGCGCTCGGCGTGCGCGGCTTCGCGGGGGCGTTCGCGTGGACGATGGCCGCACTCTTCGGCGCCACCGCCGTCATGTTCGCGCTGCACACGTCGTTCTGGCTCGCGGTCGCGCTCTTCTTCGGCGCGGCGGTCGTCGCCGCGCCGTTCGCGGCGAGGCGACCGGGTGGCGTCTCCGGCTGGACGCTGGCGATGCTCGGCGTCGGGCTCGTGTTCGGGATCTCGCTCTGGTGGGTCTCGCGCTACGACGGCGACACCTTCTTCCACCTCGCGCGCGTGCAGAAGCTGCTCGGGCTCGGCTCCGTCTCGCTGCGCTCGGTGGACGAGTTCAAGGACGGCGGGCTGCACCCGGGCTATGCGTTGCCGCTCTGGCACTCGGCGGTCGCGCTCGTCGCGCGGCTGGCGGGCGTCGGCGCGCCGTCGGTCTTCCTGCACCTGCCGACCGTCCTGATGCCGCTCTCCGTGGTGCTCGTCTACGAGGCCGGGACGACGCTCTTCGCCTCGCGCTGGTGCGGCACCGCGGCCGCGCTCGCCGAGCTCGCGCTGATCGGCCTCGCGCCGGGCCACGGCGGCTCGTACACCTCACTCGCCCTGCCCGCGACCTGCGCGCGGACGCTGCTCGCGCCAGCGCTGCTCGCGCTCGTCTTCGCCTACGTGCGCGAGCCGGGGCCGGCGCTGCTCGGGTCGGTGGTGGCGGCCACGGCGGCGCTCTCGCTCGTCCACCCGAGCTACTCCATCCTCGTCGCGATCGGCCTCGCCGGCTTCCTGCTCGTGCGCGCGATCCTCGACGTGCGTCGCGACGTGATCCACATCGGCGCCACGCTGGTGGCGATCGTCGTCCCGGCCGGCCTCGTCGCGCTGTGGCTGCTGCCGATCGTGCGCGAGACCGCGGCGCACAACCCGAAGGCGGTCGAGCTGCGGCGGGCGTTCGCGAACTACGGTCGGGAGCTCGACGTGACGAGCCTGCACGACTACCGCCTCGCGCCGGAGCTGTACGGGCGCGCCGGGGCGATCGCCGTCGCGTCGCTCGTCCTGCTGCCGCTCGCCGTCTTCGCGCACCGCCGGCTCTGGGCCGCGTACGTGCTGGGGGCGATGCTCGCGATCTACGCGGTCACCCTGCTGCCGTTCGTGTTCCCGCACTTCGCCGACGCAATCTCGATCTCGCAGGCGCGTCGGATCGTCGGCTTCTCGCCGCGGTCGTTCGTGCTCATGGGCGGGGCGCTCGTCCTGGCCGGCTTCTTCCGCATCTTGCTGCTGCCCGTCGCGCTCGCGGCCGGGATCGGGCTGCAGCTCGCCTTTGCCGGCGACTTCGGCTCGCCGTACAGATTGGTCCACGGTGCGCCCGGCTGGCTGACCTGGCTGTCGTTCGCCGCCGGCGTCGGGGCGCTCCTCGCCGCGGCGTTCTTCGGCCGGCGGATCCCGCGGGTGCAGGGGTCGCCGCTCGTGGCGGCGGCCGCAGTGGCGCTCTTCCTCGTTCCGGTCGGCGTCCACGGGTATTCGCACTGGACGCGCGCCCCGAACGCACGGCTCGGGCTTCCGCACCAGCTCGTCGCCGCCGTCCGCGCGCACGTCCCGGCCGGCGACGTCGTCTTCTCCGACCCGGTCACCGCCTACGAGCTCGGCGCGTTCGCCCCGGTGTACGTCAACGCCGCGCCGACGTCGCACGTCGCGAACACGAAGGCGAACCGGCCGACGGAGCGGGTCCACGACGCGAACCGCTTCTTCCGCGACCGCGGCCCGATCTCGCTCGCGCGGCGCTACGGCGCGCGGTGGCTGCTGGTCGACCGGGCCCGCGTCGGCCGCCGGCCGTTCGACCTGCCGCGTGTGTACGAGGGCTCACGGTACGTTCTGTACCGCATCCCGGCGTGAAGGCCCTCCTCATCACCATGTATTTCCCGCCCGCCGGCGGGGGCGGCGTCCAGCGGCCGCTCAAGCTGGCGACCCACTTGCCGTCCCTCGGCATCGAGACGCACGTGCTCGCCCCCGACGACCCGAAGTGGCTGCACCGCGACGACGAGCTGCGCCCGCCGACGCAGGCGTTCGTCCACCGCGCGCGCTACCTCGGTCCGGAGGCGCGGATGCCGTCGGAGGAGTTGCGCACGCTGAAGGGGATGGACCTCGCGCTCGCCCAGGCGCGCCTCGCCGGCCGGCGGCTGCTGCTCCCGGACGTCAGCGTCACCTGGGCGCCGACCGCGATCCCGGCTGCGGCGCGGATCGTGCGCGACGAGTCGATCGACGTGGTGATCACGACGAGCCCGCCGCTGTCGATGAACCTGATCGGCGCCGGCGTCAAGCGGCTGACCGGCGTCCCGTGGGTCGCCGACCAGCGCGACTCGCTGGTGCAGAACGCCGACCGGCGCTTCGAGCGCCGTAGCGTCCAGGCGAAGGAGAAGCTGCTCGAGCGCGTCGTCCGGATGATCGCCAACCGCGCCGACGGGATCGTCGCCGTCTCCGACGCGATCGCCGACGAGATCCGCTCCTTCGAGCCGGTCGGCGAGGTACGGATGATCCCGAACGGCTGCGACTTCGACGACTTCGCCGGCCTCGAGTACCGGCCGGGCGACCGCTTCCGGATCACGCACGCCGGCAGCTTCTTCGGCAAGCGCAACCCGCGCGCGTTCCTGTCGGCGCTCCTGTCCTGCGGCCTCGACGACGTCGTCGCCCGCTTCGTCGGCGACTTCCGCTCGGTCGACCGCGAGTGGGTCGAGGAGCTGGAGCTCGGCGACCGGCTCGAGCTGCTCGGCTACCTGCCGCACCGGCAAGCGCTCGAGCTACAGCGCGACTCGGAGGCGAACCTGCTCCTGCTGCCCGACGCGGCGGGCCGCGGCAAGGTCGTGCCGAGCGGGAAGATCTTCGAGTACCTCGCGGCCGAGCGGCCGATCCTGGCCGCCGTCCCGACCGACGGCGTTGCCGCGAAGCTCGTCCGCGAGACGGGCGCCGGCGTCGTCGTCGCACCGGACGACGAGGACGGCCTGCGCGAGGCGCTGCTCGGCCTGCACGCGCGCTGGCGGGCGGGGCAGCTCGGCAACGGCTACCTCAGCGAGGACGAGCGCCGCCGCCTCTCGCGCACCACGCGGGTCGAGGAGCTGGCCGACCTGCTCTGGAGCGTCACGTGAGCGCCGTCGCCGCGGTCGATGCGCGGGCGCGCGTGCGGGCGCAGGAGAGCCGGCTCGTCCCGGTCTTCTTCCTGGCGACCGCCTTCTGCTGCACGTTCGCGAAGGTGCAGTGGAGCGCCGGCGGGAACGTCTTCCTCGCCGACCTCACGTGCGGCGGGTTCCTGCTCTTCTACGCGCTCGACCAGCTCGGGCGCAGGTCGCGGCCCGCGCCGCGCACGGCCCTCGTCCTGCTCGGCTTCCTCGCCGCGTTCCTGGTCGTCTACCTGATCGGCTTCTTCAACCTGGAGACGGGCCAGGCGCTCGACCAGTTCGTCAAAGGCCTCGCGAAGTGGCTGCTCCACTTCGGCTTCCTGATCGTCGGCGTCATCTACCTGGCGCGCAAGCCGCTCGAGTTCTACTGGCGGACGCTCGCCTGGTTCCTCGGCGGGATCGCCGCGAACGGCGTCTACGGCGTCCTGCAGCTGCTGGCCGCGCAGGCGGGCCACAACCTCGATTCCCTGTTCCTCAACCCGATCACGCGCGGCGCGAGCCAGATCAACGTCTACGGCGCGGTCAACGGCGCGAGCGTCTACCGGCCGAACGCGCTCACCGGCGACCCGAACCACCTGGGCATCGAGCTGTTGCTCCCGATCCTGATCCTGACGCCGCTCTACCTGCGCCTCGAGCGCGGCCACCGGCTGCGCACGCCGCTCGCGGTGCTGATCGCGTTCCTGCTGCTGGTGGAGCTGGCGACGCTCTCGCGCAGCGGCATGCTCGGCCTCGTCTGCGGCGCGATCGTGCTCCTGATCCCGTACCGCCACCTCCTCTTCTCGCGGCTCGCGGTGCTGCCGCTCGTCCTCGTCGCGATCCCGGTCGCCTTCGAGCTCTACCGGCGGCGGCACTTCTTCTCGGTCGTGCTCAAGTCACGCGTCCAGACCGGCGGCAGCTCGACCTCGGCGCACCTCGGCGTCTACGACTTCATCCCGCAGGTGCTGCACCAGCACCCGCTCTTCGGGCTCGGCTTCAACAACTTCTCGGTCTACTACGAGTTCGTCACCGGCAAGACGAACTGGGGGCCGCACTCGTACTACGTGATGCTGATCGTCGAGGGCGGCATCGTCGGGACGGCGGTGTTCCTCGTCTTCCTCTGGTGGCTGTTCGTGCGGCTCGGCGCGCTCCGGAAGCTCGGCGAGGCGCTCGCCGCCGCCGGCGACCCGCTCGCGGCCCGGCTGCGGCCGCTGGCGTGGGGGATGACGGCCGCGCTCGTCGGCACGCTCGCCTCGAACGCGTTCTACCTGACGATCCCGTTCCTCTACTTCTACGTCTTCGTGATGCTGGCGCTCGCGGCACCCGCCGTCTTCTCACGGCCGACGGCTTCCAGAATCCCGTGAGAATCGCAGTCCTGACGACCTCGTATCCGCGGCACGAGGGCGATCCCGCCGGCAACTTCGTCCAGGACGCGGTCGAGCAGCTGCGCGCGCGCCGGGTCGACGTCGAGGTGGTGTCGCCGGCGTCGTTCAGGCACTTCGGGATCGCCTACGGCGCCGGCGTGATGGGCAACCTGCGCCGCGATCCGTGGCGCGTGGCGCTGCTGCCGGCGTTCCTCGCGTCGTTCGCGCGGGCGGCGCGCCGGGCGGCGCGGGACGCCGACCTCGTGCATGCGCACTGGCTGCCTTCGGGCGCGGTCGCGCTCGCGACCGGCAGGCCGTTCGT
>DASSMZ010000157.1:0-14566 GCA_035688325.1 Gaiellaceae bacterium | reverse complement strand
GGTCTACATCCTCGACGAGGCACACCAGCTCACGGACGCCGCCTTCAACGCGCTGCTGAAGCTGATCGAGGAGCCGCCGCCCCACCTCGTCTTCGTCTTCTGCACGACCGACCTCGGCAAGATGCTCCCGACCGTCCGCTCACGCTGCCAGACCTTCGCGTTCTCGCGGCCGCGACTGCCGGAGCTCGTGCAGGTGCTGCGGCGGGTGGCCGAGGGCGAGGGGATCGAGGCGCCCGACGCGGCGCTCTCGCTGATCGCACGCTCGGCCCGCGGCGCCTACCGCGACGCGGTCTCGACGCTGGACCAGCTCGCGGCCGCAACCGAGAACCAGGTCACGGTGCAGGCCGTGCTGCAGCTGCTCGGCGCGGTCGAGGAGGAGGCGCTCTTCCGCCTGTGCGACCTGATCGTCGACCGCGACACGGCCGGCGCGCTCACGTTCGTCGAGGAGTTGTCGGAGCAGGGCCAGGACCTCGGGCGGCTCGTCACCGACCTGCTCGAGCACCTTCGCCACCTGCTGCTCGTCCAGCACCTCGGCGAGGTGCCCGAGACGCTGCCGGTGACCGAGGAGACGCGCGAGCGGCTGCGCGAGCAGGCGAACCAGCTCGGCGAGGCGACGGTGCTGCGGCTCTGCGACCTGCTAGCGGTCGCGGTCGAGGACATGCGCCAGGGCGGCGACCCGCGCCTGCCGCTCGAGCTCGCGCTCGTGAAGGTGACGCGACCGGCGGCGGATCTCTCGCGCGAGTCGGTCGCCTACCGCCTCGAGCAGCTCGAGTCTCGTCCGGCCGCCGAGGCGGCGCCGGTGCCCGCCACGGAGGTCGTTCGGGAGCCGAAGCGCGAGCAGCCGCCCGCCGCACCTCCCGACGTCGACCTCGAGCAGCTCCAGGAAGCCTGGCAGCGCACGATCCTGCCGGCCGTCGAGGAGAAGTCGATCCCGACCGCGTCGGTGCTGCGCGAGGCGCACCCGAAGGGCCTGGCCGGCGACACGCTCACGGTCGAGTTCCCGCGCGAGGCGTCGTTCCACCGGCAGCTCGCCGAGGAGCCGAAGAACGCGACGCTCCTGGCGGACGCCCTCTACGAGGTGACGGGACGGCGGCTCGCGCTCGAGTTCGAGGTCGGCGAGAACGGCGGCGAGGCCGAACCGGAGCCCGACGAGCCGGTGAGCGAGGAAGACATCATCGAGCTGATGAAAGGAACCTTCGACGCCCGCGAGGTGGAACCCGACTGAGACGGCGCTTGCGCCGTCGACTCAGGCCGCGCGGGCTGTCCCCGTGCGGCCGTCTGAAGTGATCGGTCGACGCATTCGAGCTGGGAGGATCGACCAGTGGCATTCGACATGAACAAGATGATGGAGCAGGTCCAGCAGATGCAGGCGCAGATGCAGCAGGCCCAGGAGGACCTGAAGAGCGAGACGGTGCAGGCGACCGCCGGCGGCGGCATGGTCACCGTCACCGCGACCGGCGCCGGGGAGATCAAGCAGATCGTGATCGACCCGAAGGCGATCGACCCCGACGACCCGGAGCTGCTGGCGGACATGGTCACCGCCGCCGTGAACGAGGCGCTGCGGTCGTCGCAGAGCCTGGTCGAGTCGAAGCTCGGGCCCGCGCTCGGCGGGCTGCACGGGCTCGGGCTGCCGGGGCTCTAGTGGCCGCTCCGGTCGACGCCCTCCGGCGCGTGTCGCTGTTCGTCGGCCTGGACGACGACGCGCTCGCCGCGATCGCCGGCGCGGCGAACGACGTCGAGGTTCCGGCGGGACAGCTGCTCGTCCAGCCGGGCCAGGCCGGCACCGGGATGTTCTTCGTCGTCGACGGCACGGCCGTCGTCGAGACCAAGCGCGGCGAGGTCGAGCTCGGCCCGGGCCAGTTCTTCGGCGAGCTCGCGCTGATGAAGCCGGACGCGATCCGCACGGCGCGCGTCCGCGCCGAGACGCCGCTGCGCTGCCTGGCCCTCGACCGTGCGAGCTTCCGCAACCTCGTCGCCACGCATCCCGACGTGGCCGCGGCGCTGCTCGAGGTCGCGCTCGGGCGCCTCGCCGAGAACGCCGGCATCGACGACGGGTAGCCAAGGCACAATGGGCCGGTGTTCAGCCCGGCCGTCGAGAACCTCGTCGCGCAGCTGACCCGCCTGCCCGGCGTCGGGCAGCGGACGGCGCAGCGGCTCGCCTTCCACCTCCTGCGCGTGCCGAAGGAGGAGGCGCTCGCGCTCGCCCGTGCGCTCGAGGAGGTCAAGGAGCGCGTGCGCTTCTGCCGCGAGTGCGGCAACCTCACCGAGGAGGAGACCTGCGAGATCTGCCGCGACGCGCGCCGCGACCACACGGTCGTCTGCGTGGTCGAGCAGCCCGCCGACCTGATCTCGGTCGAGCGGACGCACGAGTACCGCGGCCTCTACCACGTGCTCGGTGGGTCGCTGTCGCCGCTCGACGGCGTCGAGCCCGAGCACCTGCGCATCGCCGAGCTGCTCTCGCGCGTCGACCGGAACGGCGTCGAGGAGGTCGTGCTCGCGACGAACCCGAACATGACCGGCGAGGCGACGGCCGCCTACCTCGCCGACCGCCTGCGCGGCCGCGTGCGGGTGACGCGCCTCGCGAGCGGGCTGCCGGTCGGCGCCGACCTCGAGTACGCGGACGAGGTCACGCTCGGCCGGGCGCTTGCCGGCCGCCGCGAGATGTGACTCCTGCGAGTCGACTCGCGCTCGTGGCCGTCGCCGTCACGACTGCCGGCTGCGGCTCGCAGGCGGCGACCAACGGCCTCGCAGCGGCGCGGTTCCCGGCCAGGCCCGGCTGGAACGTCGGCGCCGGACACGTCCACGCGTGTCCCGGCATGGCCGTCGACCGGTGCGCCCAGGCCGGGAGCTGGGCGACGACCGGAGACTGGCGCGACTGCACCGAATGCCTCCCGCAGCGGACGGTCGCGACGCTGCCGGGCGACGGCATCGCGATGACGCTCGTCGTCGGACGCGGTCCGCACGCGCCGAAGCGGACGCTCCGCTGGCCGCCGCGGCTACGGCCGGGCGACGCACGGAACCTCGAGGGCCTGCCGGCACGCATCGGCGTGATCCAAGGCGCCGGCCTGGTTCACGGCTTCACGACGTACCTGTTCGTCTTCTTCGGGCGGCGCACGCCCACGGCCGCCCAGCTCGCGCGCGCCCAGGCGGAGCTCGCCGCGGTCGAGCTTCCGTAGCGACACCTACACTTTTCGCCGTGACGACCACCCAGTTCGAGCCGCTGCCCGACCTCGCGGCCGCCGAGCCGAGCACCGGGACGCTCGTGATGAAGTTCGGCGGCACCTCGGTCGGCGACCCGGACAAGATCAAGGGCGTCGCGCAGCGGCTGGTCGAGGCGCAGGCCGGCGGCAACCGCGTGGTCGCGGTGCTCTCGGCGATGGGCCACACCACGGATGACCTGGTGCGCCTCGCCTACGAGGTATCGCCTCGCCCGAAGCCGCGCGAGCTCGACATGCTGATCTCCGTCGGCGAGCGCATCTCCTGCGCGCTGGCGGCGATGGCGATCCACGACCTCGGCGCGGAGGCGATCTCGCTGACCGGCTCGCAGGCCGGCATCGTCACCGACACCGTCCACGGCCGCGCCAAGATCGTCGACGTGCGGGCGCGCCGGATCCACGAGGCGCTCGACCAGGACCGGATCGTGCTCGTCGCCGGCTTCCAGGGCGTGTCGACCGACTTCGACATCACGACCCTCGGGCGCGGCGGCTCAGACACGACCGCAGTCGCGCTCGCCGCCGCGCTCGGCGCCGCCGTCTGCGAGATCTACACCGACGTCGAAGGCGTCTTCACCGCCGACCCGCGGGTGGTCGCGACCGCGCGCAAGCTGCACGCGGTCAGCTACGAGGAGATGCTCGAAATGGCCGCGTCGGGCGCGAAGGTGCTGCAGGTACGCTCGGTCGAGATCGCCCGCAGCCACGACGTCAAGCTGCACGTCCGCCCCTCGTTCTCGCCGGCGGACGGAACCTGGGTTCGGGAGGAGGACGACCGCATGCTCGAGAAGGCGCTGATCTCCGGGGTGACGCACACGCGCGAGGAGACGCTCTACCGCGTGACCGGCACGACCGCGGCGCGGCTGTTCGCGGCGCTCGCCGCCGCGAGCGTGAACGTCGACACGATCGTCCAGACCGGGCCGGAGATCGTCTTCTCCGCGCCGGTCGACGACCGGGACGCGACCACCGACGTGCTCGACGCCCTCGGCGTCGAGTGGAGCGCGCGCGACGACCTCGGCAAGGTGAGCGTGATCGGCGCGGGGATGAAGAGCCACCCGGGCGTGGCCGCGAAGGCGTTCGCGACGCTCGCGGAGGCGGGGATCGAGCCCGAGGTGGTGACCACGTCGCCGATCAAGATCGCCTGCCACATCGCGAGCGACGACGTCGACACGGCCGTCGTCGTCCTGCACAGGGCGTTCGAGCTCGACGCCCCGGAGGCGGAGCGGGCGCATGCCTAGGATCGGCGTCGTCGGCGCCACGGGCGTCGTCGGGCGCGTGGTCGTCGAGCTGCTCGCCGAGCGTGGCTTCGACGACGTGCGGCTGTTCGCGTCCGAGCGCTCGGCCGGCACCGAGATCGGCGGCCGCGTCGTCGAGGAGGCGACGGCGGAGGCGCTGAGCGCCGGCAACCTCGACGTCTGCTTCTTCTCCGTCGGCTCGAAAGCGAGCCGCGAGCTCGTCCCGCACGCGGTCCGTGGCGGCGCCCTCTGCGTCGACAAGTCCGAGGCGTTCCGCCTGCAGGACGGGATCCCGCTCGTCGTGCCCGAGGTGAACGGCGCGCGGGCGCTCGAGCACGACGGCATCGTCGCCAACCCGAACTGCTGCTCGATCCCGCTCTCGCTCGTGCTCAAGCCGTTGCACGACGAGGCCGGCGTGCGCGCGGTGCGCGTCGCGACCTACCAGTCCGCGTCGGGCAAGGGCGCGCGGCGGCTGCAGCAGCTCCTCGACGAGCCGCAGGCCGAGCACGACCTCTCGGCCGACTGGGATTTCGACGGCGAGGAGTTCGACGAGGAGACGAAGATCCGCGAGGAGACGCGCAAGATCCTCGAGCTGCCGGAGCTGCCGGTCAGCGCGACCTGCGTCCGCGTGCCGGTGCCGGTCGGCCACGCGGAGTCGGTATGGGTCGAAACCGACGAGCCGCTCGACGCCGCAGGCGCGCGCGAGGTGCTCTCCGCGGCGCCGTCGGTGCGGGTCGCGGACTTCCCGACGCCGCGCGCCGCGGCCGGCGGCGACGAGGTGCTCGTCGGGCGCATCCGGCGCGACCGCGCCGGCGAGGGCCTCTCGCTCCACCTCGCCTGCGACAACCTGCGCAAGGGCGCCGCGCTGAACGGCGTCCAGATCGCCGAGCTCGTCCTCTCGCAGCGTCCGGTCGCCGCATAGAGCGGACCCCGCTCGATCCTCAAGAACCGACCTCGAACACCCGATAACGGGGCCATGCGGCCGGCGCGCCTCGACCATACCTTCTTCGACAACGAGCCCCGCTCGCACCTGGGCGCGCTCCTGCTGCGCAAGGGGCTGCTCACCAACGCCGAGCTCGACCGCGCGCTCGAGGAGAAGCAGCAGGGCGAGCTGCTCGGCGAGGCGCTCGTCCGGCTCCGGATCTGCTTCGAGGACGACATCGCGCGCGTGCTCGGCGAGCAGGCACGGATCGACTTCATCGACATCGGCATCACCTCGGTCGACTACCGCGCCGTCGACCTGCTGCCGTGGTCGGTGGCCGAGCAGCTGCGCGCGATCCCGGTGCGGCTGCACCCGGACGACACCGTCTCGGTCGCGGTGATCGACCCCTCCGACGAGACGCTCCTGCCGAGCCTGAAGCTCGCGCTCGGCGGCCGCGACGTGCGGCTGCTCGTGACGACGCCGTCCGCGCTTCGCTTCGCCTGGGCGACCGCCTACCGGCAGGCCTAGGGGCGACGCGGGGCCGGAACCGGCTCCGGCAGCAGCGCGCCCTTCAGCGCGCGGAGCACGCGCTCGCGCCTGCCCTCGTCGAGCACCGGGACGAGGCCGCCCAGCTCGAGCCGCGCGAGCTGCACCGGGCCGGACATGCGTACGGGGCGGAAGCCGAAGTCGGCCAGGAAGTCGTGCGGGAAGACGGTGCGGTGGACGAGGAAGCGCTCGTAGTCGGACTCGCCCTCCAGGTACCGGTACGAGAAGGCCTCGAGCGCGGCCGCGCCCCTGTCCCTTGCGTCGCCGATCGCCGCGAGGAAGAGCGACTGCAGCACCCACGGGCTGGTGCGGTCGACGAGGTAGGCGCACGTGACGAGCACGGCGTCGTCCGAGGGCGGCCCCGCCGGCAGCTCGGCCGCCCGCGGGAACAGCCGCGCCGGCCCGTACTGCATCGAGCCCAGCGTGCGACCGTCGTCGTCGTAGTAGAGCGACCCCCATGCGCCGGACTCGTTCTCGGCCTTCTCGATCCAGCGGCGCTTGTCGCGCTCGCGGCCGCCCTCGCGCGACTGCCACCAGACGCACTCGTGACAGACGCTCGGCGCGCGCTCGAGCGTGGCGCCGGTGAGACCCGCGATCCGGACGCTCATGTCGGCGGCCCTGCGATCTCGTCGACGACGACGTCCACCGTTCGCGGCCGCGCGCCGGCCATGCGCTCGAGGTAGTCGGCCACCCGCCGCTGCACCTCGCGTCCGACCCGCTCGGCCGGCGCGCCCCACTCGAGCGCCAGGTGGAGCTCCAGCGTGATGCCGTCCTCGCCGCCGACGCGGACGCCGCCGTGTCGCGGCAGCCGGCCCTCGACGAGCCCCGCGACGCCCTCGACCTCGCGGGCCGCGTCGGCCGCGTAGCTGGCGAGCACGTCGGTGGCGATGCTCGCGTTGCCCTGCATCACGACGATTGTAGGACGAGCTCCGTGGCTTCCGGCCGCGCCAGGAAGCGGAACGGGACGAAGGTCGTGCCGAGGCCCGCCGAGAGGTGGAGCGTCCCGGCCGGCCGGCGGTAGAGGCCGCGGATGTACGTCCAGCGGATGTGCGCGAGACGCAGCCGCCCGCCCGGCCACGGCACGCAGATCTGGCCGGCGTGGAGATGGCCCGCGAGCACGAGGTCGAAGACGCCCTCCGGGATCCGGTCGACGATCTCCGGGAAGTGGCAGAGCAGGATGCGCAGGTCGGCCTCCGGGTCGGCCAGGCGCTCGGGCCGCTGCAGCCGCCGCCGGAAGCTGCGCGGGTCGACGCCCACGATCTGGACCCGCCGCCCGCGGAGCTCGACCGTCCGCGCGTCGTCGGCGAGCAGCGTCGCCGGCGCGAGGTCCTGCACCTCGGCCGACTGCGAGAACGGGTCGCGCGACCTGGCGTAGTCGTGGTTGCCGAGCACGGCGAAGCAGTTCGGCAGCCGCGGCACCAGCGCGCGCAGCTGCGCCTCGCCCCGGCGGCGCGAGAGCAGATCGCCGCTGACCAGCGTCAGGTCGGGCTGCCGCTGCTCGACCCATTCGACCGCGCGCTCGACCGCGGCGGCGCCGCGCGAGGGAACGCCGAGGTGGAAGTCCGACAGGTGCGCGATCCGCAGCCCGTCCAGCTCGGGCCGCAGCCCCGGAAGCGGGCACGGCAGCGTCTCGAGCCGCACCCAGCCGGCCTCGAAGTGCCCCCACGCGAGCCCGGCCGCCGCCACGCCACCGGCGAATCGGGTGATCCTCAAGAGGTCGACCACCCTCGGGGCGCCGCATCGGCCGCGCAAGCCCGGCTTTGCCGGGCGTGAGGCTCAGGAACGGAAAGACGCCCGACCATGCTCGGCCTCGGCCGGCTCCTGCACCGACTGGACGACGTTCACGTGCGCAAGGAGGGGGCTCACGGGGGAACCAGGGTTCCCCCGTGCTCAGGCCTCGAGCTTGGTGACGACCGGCTCGACGGAGACGACGTGCCGCTTGAACCGCAGCTCCGACTCCTCCAGCCCGGCGGCGACGCCGATCAGCTGCGACAGGTGCAGGATCGGCATCTGGAAGTCCTTGCCGGTCGCCTTCTTCAGCTTCGACTGCCACGCGTCGAGCGACAGGTGGCACAGCGGGCAGGGCGTGACGATGGCGTCGGCGCCTGCCTCCGAGGCCTGCTCGATCGGCTGGATCAGCTCGCCGAGCGCCGTCTCCTCGCGCGCCTGGATGATCGGGAACCCGCAGCACTTGATCTTCGCCGGGTAGTCGATCGGCTCGCCGCCGCAGGCCTCGATGATCGCCTCGAGCGACCACGGCCGGTCGGGGTCCTCGAAGCCGAGGATCTTCGACGGGCGCAGGATCTGGCAGCCGTAGAACGGCGCCACCTTGAGGCCCTTCAGGCCCTTGTGCGCGACCTGCTTGAGCTGCTCGAAGCCGTCGCCCTCGGCGATCAGCCAGAGCAGGTGCTTGACCTCGACCGTCCCCTCGTACGGCGGCGCACCGACCGTCTCCAGGTTCTGGCTGACGCGCGTGCGCAGGTTGTCGTCGTTCTTGAGCTGCCAGTTCGCCTGCCGCAGGTTGAGCGTGCAGACGTTGCAGATCGTCATCAGCGTGTCCGACCCGGTCTGCTCCGCGTAGGCCAGGATCCGCGCGTTCAGGTGGAGGTAGTAGTCCGGCTCCGCCTCGTGGATGTCGCCGGCGCCGCAGCACGTCACGGACTCGAGCTCCTCCAGCTCGAGCCCGAGCTTCGGCGCGAGCGCCTGCGTCGAGATGTCGAGCTCCTTCGCCGACAGGGAGGCGAGGCAGCCCTTGTAGTAGGCGACCCGCTTCGTCTCAGTCGCCGCCACTCTTGCCTCCTGCCTGCTCGGGCGCGACGCGGCTCGCGGCGGCGTGGTCGGGGTCGGCGTCGAGCACGTGCTCGATCTGCGCCAGCGCGTGCTCGCCCTGGACGATGCCGGCCGCGCCCTCGCGGCCCTGCATCCGGACGAGGTCGTGCAGCGCCCGGGCCTCCTTCACGTCCTTTGCGACGTGCGGCGGGAACGGCAGCGGCACCTTGCCGTGCTTGGCGAGGTTGAGCGCGAAGCCGACCTGCTTGACCGCGGAGACGACGCCCTGCGTCTTCGGCACGAGCTCGGTCTCGCGCAGCCACCCCGTCGTCTCGGCCGACTTGACGAACCACTTCGCGTGCTTGGCCCCCATGTCGTGGTCGACCTTCAGCCGGATCGACTCGGCGCCGAGCTTCGCGATCGCGTCACGCGGGTCGACGCCCTTCGGGCAGCGCTGGTTGCAGAAGTAGCAGCGGGTGCAGTCCCAGATGCCGTGCTCCTCGTTGAGGGCGTTCAGGCGCGCGACGTCCGCGTGGTCGCGCACGTCGCCGACGAAGCGGAAGCCCTTCGCGAGCGCGGCCGGGCCGAGGAACTCGGGGTCGGACTCCATCGAGTTGCACTCGGAGACGCAGCAGCCGCACATGATGCAGAGCGACTCCTTGTGGATCGCGTTCGTCTGCTGCTGCGAGACGATCCGCTCCTTCTCGGCGACCTCGTCGTAGCCGGGGTCGAGCCACGGCTTCACGGCGCGGATCTTGTTCCAGAACGGCGCCATGTCGACCACGAGGTCCTTCAGCACCGGCAGGTTCCCCATCGGCGAGATCACGGGCACGTGCCCGGCGTCGACGAGCGGCTTCATCCGCTCCTTGCAGGCCAGCACCGCCCGGCCGTCCATGCGCATCCCGCAGGAGCCGCAGATCATCATCCGGCAGCTCTTCCGGTAGGCGAGGGTGCCGTCGTGCTTGTCCTTGATCAGGTCGAGGACGTCGAGCAGGCACGCCCACTCGGGCGCGTCGACCTCGTACTCGCGCAGCACGCGCTCCCCGCTCTCGGGGTCGTAGCGCCAGATCTTGAGGGCGACGTCCATCCGAGGCGAATCTAGCCGACCGGGTCCCGGGTGCGTCGCATCAGTACGTCCGCTCCATCGGCTGCCACTTGGTCAGCTTGACCGGCTTCCACTCGAGCTTCGGCGCGCCGGCGACCCAACGGACGACCGTGTGGCGCATGTAGTTCTCGTCGTCGCGCTCGGGGAAGTCGTACGGCCGCGCGTGGGCGCCGCGGCTCTCCTTCCGCTCGAGCCCGGCGACGACCATGCACGCGGCGAGGTCGAGCAGGAAGCCGAGCTCGAGCGCCTGCGTGAGGTCGTTGTTGAAGACGTGGCCCTTGTCCTCGACGACGACGCGCTCGTACCGCTCGCGCAGCTCGTCGACGAGCTCACCCTGTCGGCGCATCTGGTCCTCACGCCGGAAGACGCCGAAGTTCTCGTGCATCGTCTCGGCGAGCTCGTTGCGGATCGCCCACGGGCGCTCGCCCTCGCGCCGGTCGAGCAGCTCTGCCAGCTCACGCTCGGCGTCGGCCGCGGCGCTCTCGGGCACCTCGACCGTGGTGTGCGTGAGCGCCCACTCGGCCGCGTGCGCGCCGGCGCGCTTGCCGTACGTGATCGTCTCCATCAGCGCGTTGCCGCCGAGCCGGTTCGCCCCGTGGACGGAGACGCACGCGCACTCCCCGGCCGCGTAGAGCCCTTCGAGCGAGGTACGGCCCCAGGTGTCCGTGTCGACGCCGCCCATGTGGTAGTGGGCGCCCGGGCGCACCGGGATCGGCTCGTTGATCGGGTCGACGCCGGCGAAGACCATCGAGAGCTCGCGGGTGCCGTGCAGGCGCTCGAGGATCTTCTCGGCGCCGAGGTGCCGCAGGTCCAGGAGGACGTTCCCGTCGACGCCGCGGCCCTCGTCGATCTCGGTCTGCTCGGCCCGCGAGATCACGTCGCGCGAGGCGAGCTCCATCGCGTTCGGGGCGTAGCGCTCGAGGAAGCGGTCGTCCTCCGAGTTGAGCAGGTAGGCGCCCTCGCCGCGACAGCCCTCGGTGATCAGCACGCCCGTCGGCGCGAGCGTCGTCGGGTGGAACTGCATCATCTCCATGTCCTTGAGCGCGATCCCGACCTCGAGCGCCTGCGCCATCCCGTCGCCGGTGCAGGCGTACGCGTTCGTGGTGCCCGTGTAGAGCCGGCCGGCGCCGCCGGTGGCGAGGATCACCGTCTTCGCCCCGAGCGTGACCAGCCCGCCGTCGAGCAGGTTCCACGCGACCACGCCCTGGCAGCGGCCCTCGTGCTCGACGAGCTTCCAGACGAAGAACTCCTCGTAGACCGTCAGCGCGCGCTTCATCACCTGCTCGTAGAGCACGTGCACGAGCACGTGGCCGGTGATGTCCGCCGCGTACGCGGTGCGCGGCTCGCCGGCGGCGCCGAACGGGCGCTGCGCGATCCTGCCCTCCTCCGTGCGGGAGAAGACCGCGCCCCAGTTCTCGAGCTGGTAGACGTCGTCCGGCGCCTCGTCGCAGAGGATCTCGATCGCGTCCTGGTCGCCGAGGTAGTCGGAGCCCTTGACGGTGTCGAAGGCGTGCTCCTCCGGGCTGTCCTCGGAGGCGTTGCCGAGCGCCGCGTTGATGCCGCCCTCGGCCGCGCCGGAGTGGCTTCTGGTCGGGTGGATCTTCGAGACGAGGGCGACGTCGGCGCCCGCGTCGTGCGCCTCGATCGCCGCGCGCATCCCCGCGCAGCCGGCGCCGATCACCAGCACGTCGTGCTTCGCCTCCACCGCGGCGGGACGCTATCGGATCGCTTCGGCCGGCCGGCAGGTCTGCGACGGCGCAACATGAACTTCATCTGGCGGCGCTAGCGTGTGCCGAGGAGAGCGTGCTCCGAATCGACCGACATCGACTCGGGCCCCGTGTGTACGTCATGGGCGCCCGCATCCACGAGTGGCACCTGGGCCTTGCCCTGCTGCTCGCGCTTGCCGTGGGCGCGCTCGCCGACCGGGTGGGCGCCGGCCTCGGGCCGGCGGCCGCGGTGCTCGTCGGCGTCTGGCTGATCGCCAAGGACTGGCGCGACCTCTTCCCCGCCCACCGCGACACCGCGGCCTGGCGGCTGGGGCTGCACGTGCGGGTGCACCCGTTGCGCGCCGTGCGCCGCGCCGACCCGCTGCCGAAGCTCGCCGCCGTGACCGCCGCGCTCGCCGGGCTCGTCAACCTCGCGGCCGCCGTCGAGCCGAACATCGCCTGGCGGAACCACCTCCTCCTCTACGTCGAGCCGTTCGAGGCGCTGCGCCTGACCCACGCCGCGGCGGTGCCGACCTCGATGCTCCTGCTCGTTACCGCGCCCTACCTCTGGCGGCGCCGTCAGAGCGCGCTCCGGCTCGCGCTCGCGCTGCTCGCCGGCCTGACGCTGCTCGACCTCCTGAAGGGGCTCGACGTCGAGGCGGCCTCGGGCAGCCTCGCCGCCGCGGTGATGCTCTGGCTCGGGCGCGGCTCGTTCTGCGTCCGTCACGACCCGGACACGCTGCGGAGCGCGCTGCGGCGCGTGCCGCTGCTGGCGGCGGCGAGCCTCTTCCTCTGCGGCCTCGCCGTCTGGATCGCCGCGCCCGAGAGCGCCGGCCTCCCCGCGATCCTCCGCGAGACCGGCGACGCGCTCCTCTGGCAGGCCGGGCCGCTCGACTTCCACGACGAGGTCGGCCACCTCGGCGCCGCGATCGGCGTCGCGGGCGTGCTCACGCTCGCGTGGTGCGCCTACCTGCTCTTCCGGCCGCTCGCGGCGCCGCGGATCCTGCCGGGCGCCGAGGTGCGGCAGGCCGCGCGCGAGCTCGTGCGCAGCCACGGAGTGGACACGCTCGCCTACTTCAAGCTGCGCCGCGACCAGCACTACCTCTTCAGCCCCGACGGCCGCGCCTTCCTCGGCTATCGCGTCGAGGCCGGCGTGCTGATCGTCTCCGGCGACCCGATCGGTCCCGAGGACGCGGTCCGCGAGCTGCTGCGCGAGCTGAGCGGCTTTGCCGAGGCTCGCGGGCTACGCGTCGCCGCACTCGGCGCGGGCGAGCGACTGCGGCCGCTGTGGGAACAGCTCGGGCTGCACTCGATGTACCTCGGCGACGAGGCCGTCGTCGAGACGCGAGCCTTCTCGCTCGACGGCCGGCCGATCCGCAAGGTGCGGCAGTCGGTCACGCGGCTGGAGAAGAACGGCTACGCCGCGGAGCTCCGGCAGCTCTCGGACCTGACCGACGAGGAGCTCGAGCAGCTCGAGGCGGTCAGCAGCCGCTGGCGCCACGGCGCCGCCGAGCGCGGCTTCGCGATGTCGCTCGACGAGTTGCGCCGCGACGACCACGGCGACAGCCTCGTCGTCCTCGGCCGCGACGCCGACGGCCGCGTCCGCGGGTTCCTCCACTTCGCGCCGAGCTACGGGCGCCCGGCCGTCTCGCTCTCGCTGATGCGCCGCGACCAGGAGACGCCGAACGGGCTGATGGAGTTCCTCGTCGCCCGCGGGATCGAGCTCCTGCGCGACCGGGGCATCGAGGAGGTATCGCTCAATTTCGCCGCCTTCGCGCGCTTCGTGCACGCGCCGCGCGGACGGCTCGAGCGGCTGACGGGGCGCGGGCTGCTCGTCGCCGACGCCTACTTCCAGCTCGAGCGGCTTCACCGCTTCAACACGAAGTTCTTCCCTCGCTGGGAGCCGCGCTACCTCATGTACGAGCGCGTTGTCGGCCTTCCACGCGTCGGGCTGGCGACGCTGTGGGCGGAGGGACAGCTTCCGAAGCCCTGGCTGCGCTAGCGAGCGCGCGGTCGGAGTCGACGGCGATCCAGAAGCAGAGCGCCGCGAGCGGCAGCTCGGCGAAGACCGCGAACAGCAGCGCCCACTGCACGTCGCGTCCGGGACTGGCCGTGACCAGGTCGAACCACGCGTCGCACAGCAGCGCGGTGCCCGCGATCGTGGCCAGGACGGTCACCGCGGGCGACCGCCTGAGCACCGCGACGAACGTCCCGATGATCGCCGCGGCCTCGAACAGGTCGAAGCCGGTCCAGGCGAGCTCCCAGTGCTCGGCCACGTGCCTCGACGGAAGCGTCGCGCTGAGGAAGGCGCTCCAGGGCAGGAGCACGAGCGCGACGCCGCCGAGCACGAGCAGCAGCCACCGTCTCGCGCGCCGCAGACGGACGAGGATCGGGGCTGTCGCTAGCTGAGGCCTCGGCTCGATCCGCCCATTCTGCCCGCACTGGGCGTGTTCGCGGCGCGGTGCGCGGGTATGCTTCCCCGCCGTGGCGAAGATGCTCTTCCGGCTGCCCGACGCGGCCGACGTGATCGACAATCCCGATCCCGACGAGCTGAAGGAGCTCGCGGCGCGGATGCGGAACGCGCAGCGCACCGCCTACGGGAGCGTCAACGTCCACACCGAGGTCGTCAGCCGCTCGAAGCGCTCGACCTACATCGTCACGGACGAACCCGACGGCCAGAACCAGGCGATCACCCGCGAGGAGGGCGAGCGCTGGGCCCGGGCCCAGGACGAGTACATCGCCGGCCGCGAGATGGTCGTGATCGACGGCTACATCGGGAACGACCGCGAGTTCCGCACCGCCGCGCGGCTCTACATCGAGGCGGCGAACGCGAACATCGCCGGCATGCAGCAGCAGCTCTACTTCACGCCCGACGACGGTGACGAGCTCGAGCCCGAGCTGACGGTCATCTACACGCCGAACCTGAAGGCAGAGAGCTACCCGGACGACCGCCTGATCGCGGTCGACCTCGAACAGGGCGTCACTCGCGTCTTCAACTCCGACTACTTCGGCGAGTCGAAGAAGGGCGGCCTGCGGATGTGGAACAAGCTCGTGTACGACCGCGGCGGAATCCC
>DASSMZ010000087.1:0-8353 GCA_035688325.1 Gaiellaceae bacterium | reverse complement strand
ATCTTCTCGCAGATCGACATCCTCGGCGGCTACCCCGAGGTGGTGCTGCTGACGCTGATGGCGATCGCGCTCCTGCGCGGCTCGATCTACGGCGCGGCGCTCGGCTTCTTCGCGGGGCTGCTGGTCGACACGGCGAACCTCGGCACGCTCGGCGTCACCTCGCTGCTGCTCACGATCGCGGGCTACTGGATCGGGCGCTACGGCGAGACGACCGGGCGCGACCGGCTGCACGCGCCGTTCGTCTCGGTCGCCGTCGCGACCGTGCTCGTCCAGCTCGGCGCCCTGATCCTGCACTACATGCTCGGCGACGACGTCTCCGCGCGGACTGTGCTCCTCGACACGCTCCCGTCGAAGGTCTTTCTCAACCTGCTGCTGACGCTGCCGGTGTACGCGCTCGTGCGGCGGCTGCTGGCGGTCGGCGCGCCGGTCGAGACGGCGACGGAGGTTCGGCTCCTTGGCTAGCACCGGCGCCCGCGCCGGCCGCAACGGCTCCGGCCGCTTCCTGCCGCCCGACCCCAGGGTCGAGACGCCGTACCGATTCACGCCGCAGCTCGCGCTGCGCATCGCGATCCTCGCGGGCGTCGCCCTGCTCGCGTTCGGCGTCCTCTTCTTCCGGCTCTGGGCGCTGCAGGTGCTCTCCGGGCCGCAGTACCTGAGGGCGGCGCTCGACAACCAGCTGCGCTCGGTGCGGATCGAGGCGCCGCGCGGCCAGATCCTCGACGACCAGGGCCGGCCGCTCGTGACGAACACGCCGGGCACCGCGATCGAGATCCACCCGGCCGACCTGCCGAAGACCTGGGCCGCGGAACAGGCCGAGCTGCGCAGGCTGTCGGCGATCGTGCACGTGCCGGTGCTGCAGATGCTGCGCGGGATCGCCGAGCGCAAGGGCGACCCGGTCACGCCGGTCGTCGTGCGCGAGGACATCAAGCGCACCGCGCCGGTCAACTACCTGTACGAGCACGAGCAGGAGTTCCCGGGCGTCAGCGTGACGGACACGTACCTGCGCAGCTACCCGTCCGGCACGCTCGCCTCGCAGCTGCTCGGCTACGTGAACGAGATCTCGGCCGAGCAGCTGAAGACGCTGAAGCGGAAGGGCTACACCCCCGGCGACAAGATCGGCGAGTCGGGCGTCGAGGGAACCTACGACTACTACCTGCGCGGGCACGACGGGCTCGCGCAGCTTCGCGTCGACTCGCTCGGCCGGCCGCGCAGCCAGCTCGTGACGAAGCGCCAGCCGCTGCAGGGCGAGTCGGTCAAGCTGACGCTCGACCTCGACCTCCAGCGCGCGGCACAGAACGCGCTCATCTTCGGGATCGACCGCGCCCACGCAAACCACCAGTGGCAGGCCGCCGGCGGCGCGATCGTCGCGATCGACCCGCGCGACGGCGCGATCCGGGCGATGGCGTCGTGGCCGACCTACAACCCGAACGTCTACACCGGCCGGGTCACCATGAAGCGGTTGGCGGCCGCCGGCCTGACGCCGGCGACCGCGAAGGCCAAGAACTTCCCCGGGCTCAACCGCGCGACGAGCGGCGTCTATCCCGCCGGCTCGACGTTCAAGCCGGTGACCGCGCTCGCGGCGCTCCAGACCCACATCCTCCCGTCGACCTCGACGAGCCTGGAGTGCACGGGGTCGTTCAGCGTCCCCAACCCGTACGGCGGGCCGCCGCAGATCTTCCACAACGTCGACCCCGGCATCTACGAGGCGATGACGCTCCCGACCGCGCTCGCGGAGTCGTGCGACACGTGGTTCTACCAGCTCGGCTACGACTTCTACAACGCGCCGCCGAGCGCGGGCCACCCGCTCCAGGCGTGGGCCGCGAAGTTCGGCTTCGGCCGCAAGACCGGCGTCGACGTCGGCCCGGAGTCGAGCGGCCTGCTGCCGACGCCGGAATGGCGGAAGCGCACCTTCACGCCCAAGACCGATCCCTCCAACTGGCGCATCGACCAGAGCTGGAAGCCCGGCGACTCGATCCAGCTCGCGATCGGCCAGAAGGACCTGCTGGTGACCCCGCTGCAGATGGCGCGCTTCTACTCGCTGCTCGCGAACGACGGCAAGCTCGTGCGGCCGTACCTCGTGCAGGACGCGCAGGAGGGCGGCGGCAACCCGCACTCGCCGCCGCGGGTCGTGAAGACGTTCGCGCCGACGGCTCCGCAGCCCGTCGGACTCGACCCGACGTACCTCGCCGCCGTGCAGGACGGCCTCTACCAGGCGACGCACAGCGGGGTCGGCACATCGTCGATGGTGTTCGGCAACTTCCCGGTCCCGATCGCCGGCAAGACGGGCACCGCGCAGAAGGTCCCGAGCAGCAGCCAGTACGACCAGTCGTGGTGGTGCGGCTACGGCCCGTACGGGGAGAGCGCGCCGCCGCAGCTCGTCGTCTGCGCGCTGATCGAGAACGGCGGCTTCGGCGCCGACGCCGCGGCGCCGGCCGCGCTGCAGGTCTTCAAGCAGTTCTTCAAGCAGCGGCTGTCGGCGAGCACGCCCAGCACGACCGCCACGACCAGCACGAGCGGGACGACCGGATGATCGAGGCCGTCGACACGAGGACCCGCGGCCTGCGCCCGCGTCGCGCCGAGGCGGCGGGAGCGGCGTCCGCGCTGCGGCGGCTCGACTGGTGGCTCGTGGGCGCCGTCGTCGCGCTGCTGGCGTACGGCCTGTGGGCGATCCGCGGGATCACGGCGCACGACATCACCGGCAACGCCGACTACTACGTCCTACGCCAGGGCGTCTACGCGGCGGTCGGCGTGCTCGGCGCGGTCGCGCTGCTGTTCGTCGACCCGGAGGTCTACCGGCGCCACAAGCGCGGGATCTTCTTCGGGACGGTCGGCGTGATGCTGCTCGTGCTGATGGTCGGCACGGTCTCGCGCGCCTCCAAGCGCTGGCTCGACATCGGCTTCTTCCGCTTCCAGCCGTCCGAGTTCGGCAAGCTGCTGTTCGTCCTCTTCCTGGCTGGCTTCCTCGCCGACCGCGCGAAGCGGCTCGGGGAGACGCGGACGGTCATCGAAGCGATCGGGCTGGCATGCGTTCCGATCCTGCTCGTCTTCGTCCAGCCCGACATCGGGACGGCGATGGTGTACTCGGCAGCGCTCGCCGCCGTGCTGTTCGTCGCCGGCGTCCGCTGGGCGCACCTCGCAGCGCTGGGGGTCGGGCTGCTGGTCGTGATCCTGCTCGTGCTGTGGCTGCTCCCGGCGTCAGGGGTGCACGTGCTGAAGGGCTACCAGGCGCAGCGGCTCACCGGCTTCACGCACCCGAACACCGACCCGGCGGGCGCGACCTACAACGTCGCGCAGGCGCGGAACGCCGTCGGCGCCGGCGGCGTGCGCGGCCGCGGCGTGGCGGGCGCGACGCAGACGAAGCTGAACTTCCTGCCCGAGCACGCGACCGACTTCGCGTTCGCCTCGCTGGCCGAGCAGCGCGGCTTCGTCGGCGTCTCGGTGCTGCTGCTGCTCTACCTGCTCGTCGTCTGGCGAGGCCTGAAGGTGATCGCGATCGCGCGGGACGCCTTCTCCGCGATCGTGGCCGGCGGGATCGTGTTCGCGTTCCTGTTCCAGGTCTTCGTCAACGTCGGCATGAACATCGGCGTCGCGCCGGTGACCGGCATCCCGTTGCCCTTCGTCTCCGTGGGCGGCTCGGCCCTGATCGCGAACCTGCTCGCGATCGGCGTGCTGCTCGCGATCCACGTGCGCGGCGCCGCGCGCCCCAAGGCGTACCGCTGATTGCTCCTCCCGGCGCGCCGGGCGTATAGTCGGCGCGTCCATCGAGGGGGGGAAAGGGGAGAACCATGAAGAGACTTTCCCTGTGCGCAGGCGTGGTCGCCGCAGTCGCTGCCGTGTTCGCGTCCACCGCGCTCGCGCAGAACTACGTCGTCCTCTACAAGGGGCAGTCGGTGCCGGCGAACGCCGCGCAGGCGATCTCCGCGGCCGGCGGGTCGCTCGTCTACAGCTACGACCAGATCGGAGTCGCGATCGCGCGCTCCGACAGCTCGACGTTCGCGCAGAAGCTGAACGCGAACGGCAACGTCGCGGGCGCCGTCGGCACGTCCGGCTTCGCGACCCAGCTCGACGGCAGCGTCGCGGACACGGCCTCGTCGCCGCTCGACGCGATCGCCGGCATCCCGGCGCCGGGGAGCGACCCGCTGTCGGGCCTGCAGTGGGACATGAACCAGATCAACGCGCCGGCAGCGAGGGCGATCAACGGCGGCAGTCCGTCGGTGCTCGTCGGCGACATCGACACCGGGCTCGACTACACGCACCCGGACCTCGCGCCGAACGTCGACTTCGCGAACAGCGTCTCATGCGTCGGCGGCGTGCCGAACCAGAACCCCGCGGCCTGGAACGACGACAACGGGCACGGCACGCACACGGCCGGCACGATCGCGGCCGCGAAGAACGGCATCGGAATCGTCGGCGTCGCGCCGAACGTCCGGATCGCCGGCATCAAGGCCGGGAACGCCGACGGCTTCTTCTTCCCGGAGGCGGTCGTCTGTGCGTTCATGTGGGCGGGAACCCACGGCGTCAACGTCACCAACAACAGCTACTTCGCCGACCCGTGGCTGTTCAACTGCCGGAACGATCCCGGCCAGCGGGCGATCTGGGCGGCCGAGCGCCGGGCGATCCAGTTCGCACAGCAGAACGGCGTGCTCGTGGTCGCCGCCGACGCCAACCAGGCCGACGACCTCGCGCATCCGACGCAGGACGCCACCAGCCCCGACGACACGAACCCGGTGCTGCGTGACATCCACAACCAGTGCGCCGTGGTCCCGGTCGAGGTGCCTGGCGTCGTCGGCGTGAGCGCCAACGGGAACAAGCAGCTGAAGTCGTTCTACTCCAGCTACGGCGTCGGCGCGACCGACGTGGTCGCGCCCGGCGGCGACTCGGTCCTGCAGCTGACGGCGGCTGCGCCCAACGGCAGGGTGCTCTCGACCTGGCCGGCGGCGCTGTTCGCGTTCTGTGGACGAAAGGTGGTCGATCCGTCCGGCGCGACGTATTGCTACGCGCAAGGGACGTCCATGGCCTCACCGCACGTCGCGGGCGTGGCGGCGCTGATCGAGAGCACGGGAGTGACGTCGCCCGGTGCGGTGAAGGCCCGACTCGACAGCACGGCCGACCCGATCGCCTGTCCGGCCGACGTGTCGATCTACGACTTCTTCCCGGCGGTCGACAACGGCGCGCCGCAGGTCTGCACCGGCGGAACCGGCTACAACTCGTTCAACGGCCACGGCCAGGTGAACGCCCTCGCCGCGATCGGCGGCTGAGCGAACGAAAGGACGCCAGAGGGGCCGGCGGTGACGCCGGCCCCTCTGCAGTTCCCGAGGACGGCGTCTTCGCCGGCCCGACGTACTGCGCCACGATCATCAGGTAGCCAGACGAGAGGCGGACGCCGGCCCGGCATCCGCCTCCTCCCCTGCCGGTGCCGTCCGTCCGGAGGCGGTCCTACGATCCCGCCATGGCACCGAGACGTGAAGCCGAGGAGCTGCTGCTGATCGAGGAGGCCGATGCCTGGTTCGAGTACCTCGAGGCGACGCGGGGCCAGACGGACCCGCGCTACCGCGAGGTCGAGCCGTGGGCGTGGGCGCGCCTCAGCCAGCGGCTGCGCGCCGTCCGTACGAAACGCGCGAAGCTCAAGCCCGCCGCCGAGGCGGCATAGGCACTCACCCGAAAGGGTGGTTCGGGCGCCGCCGGACGGCGACGGCGAACCGCGCTGCTAGCCTGTGACCACGGCCATGCCGAACGGTTTGACATTGCAGCGCGCGCTCCACCTGGTTCGGGGTGACGGCAGCGCGCGCACCCAACAAGGAGATTCCACTTGCTTCGATGGTTCAGGCGGCCCAAGCCGTCTACTGACGAGCGCGCCCGTGTCGAGGTCGCGCCACCCGCACCTACCGAGACCGTAACCACCCAGCCCGCCGACGCGGGCACAACCGATCCCGCGCCGAAGAAGCGCCGCCGCGGCAGCCGCGGAGGGCGCGGGCGCAAGCGCACCGCGTCGACGCCCGCGGCCCAGCCCGAGAGCGAGCCGAAGCCGAAGGCGAAGGAAGCGGCGAAGCCGAAGAAGGACGAGTCGCGCCCCGAGCGCCGGCCGTCGCAGCGCAGCAAGCAGCGCGCACCGCGCAGGCGCACCGCCCCGCGCCGCCCGCCGCTGCCGCCCGCGAAGCGCGAGCTGCTCATCTCCGTCGACGTCAGCGAGCAGCGCGTCGCGGTGCTCGAGGACGACAAGGTCGCCGAGGCGTACCTCGAGCGGCCGGAGCGCCGCTCGATCGCGGGGAACATCTACAAGGGCGTCGTCGACAACGTGCTGCCGGGCATGGAGGCGGCCTTCATCGAGATCGGCCTCGAGAAGAACGGCTTCCTCTACGTCGACGAGGTGATCGCGCCGGAGCTCGAGGGCAAGTCGCGCGGCCGCAAGATCCAGGACCTGCTCAGCCGCGGCCAGGAGGTGCTCGTCCAGGCGGTCAAGGACCCGATGAAGTCGAAGGGCGCGCGCCTGACGACCGAGATCTCGCTCCCCGGCCGCTTCGTCGTCTTCGTCCCGCACGGCGAAGGGCTCGGCGTCTCGCGCCGGCTCGAGGACGAGGAGCGCACCCGTCTGCGCGACATCCTCAAGAAGCTCGACGTGAAGAAGGGCGGCGTGATCATCCGCACGGCCGCCGAGGGCGCTTCCGCCGAGGACATCGAGCGCGATCTCGTGTTCCTGCAGCGCCTCTGGAGGCAGATCGAGGCCCGCGCGAAGAGCGCGAAGGCGCCGTCGCTCGTCTACCAGGAGGCAGAGCTGCCGCTGCGCGTGATCCGCGACCTCTTCACCGACGACTTCGCGAAGGCGGTCGTCGACCACGAGCGCACCTACAAGCGCGTCGTCGGCTACCTCAAGAAGACGTCGCCGCACATGGCCGACCGCGTCGTCCGCTACCGCGAGAAGACGCCACTGATGGAGAGCTCCGGCGTCGATGCCGAGATCCGCTCGACGCTCTCGCGCCGGGTCGACCTGCCCTCCGGCGGCTACCTCGTGTTCGACTACGCCGAGGCGTTCACGGTGATCGACGTGAACACGGGCCGGTTCGTCGGCTCCCGCGGCAAGTCGTCGGGCGGTCGGCTCGAGGACACGATCACCAAGAACAACCTCGAGGCGGTCAAGGAGGTCGTGCGCCAGCTGCGGCTCCGGGACATCGGCGGGATCATCGTCATCGACTTCATCGACATGGCGAACCCGAAGAACCGGGCGACCGTCGAGGAGGCGCTGAAGACCGAGCTGGAGCGCGACCGGACGAAGACGTACGTGGTCGAGATCTCGCCGCTCGGGCTCGTCGAGATGACGCGCCAGAACGTCACGGACGGGCCGCGCGAGATCCTGACGCGCAAGTGCACCGTCTGCGGCGGCGACGGCGTCGTGCTCTCGGAGGCCTCGGCCGCCGTCGACGCCGAGCGGCGCCTGCGGGCGCTCGCCGGGAGCGCGCCGCGCACGAAGGCGTTCAAGGTCGAGCTCGAGGCGAAGGTGGCCTCGACCCTGATCGGCCCAGCGGCCTCGCGGCTGCAGGCGATCGAGGAGGAGACCAAACGGCGCTTCTTGATCGAGGCGCGCGAAGGCAAGCCGGTCGATCACTTCGAGGTGCTCGGCAAGGGCACGCTCGAGAGCCTGCAGCCGGAGGCGCCGGCGCAGGAGGGCAAGACCGTCCAGCTGAAGCTCGGCGAGGTCGGCCGCTTCGATGTCCACGCCGGCGTCGGCAAGCTCGACGGCCTGACGGTGGTCGTCGCCGAGGCGGCCAAGCAGGTCGGCAAGACGACGAAGGTGCGGGTCGAGCGCGTTCTCGACGGCGTCGCCTACGGATCGCTCGTCGGCGGCAGGAAGGCGCCGGAGGAGCCGATCACGGCCGAGAGCGCCGCCGAGAAGCCGACCCGCAAGCCGCCGGCCAAGAAGCAGGCCGAGGAGCCGGCGGTCGAGGTGGAAGCCGAGGTCGAGGTGGAGGCCGAGGCCGTAGCGGAGCCGGAGGAAGAGGCGGAGGCGGAGGCGGTCGCGGAGCCCGAACAGGCAGCGGACGCTTCGACCGCCGAGGAGCGGCCGAAGAAGAAGACGCGGCGCGGCTCGCGCGGCGGGCGCCGGCGGAAGAAGAAGCCGGCGGGAGCCGAGGCGAACGGCGACGAGGCCGCCGCCGAAGAGAAGGGTGGCGACGAGAACGGTCGCGCCGAGGGGCCGAAGATCCACCTGCCCGATCCGTCGCTCGGCCGCGACGAGCCGGAGCCGGAGGCCGAGGTGGTTTCCGAGAACGGCGCCGAGGCCGACGGGCAGCCGACGCCGAAGAAGAAGACGCGGCGCGGCTCGCGTGGCGGCCGGAACCGCCGCCGCCGCTCGGGCTCA
>DASSMZ010000069.1:0-8237 GCA_035688325.1 Gaiellaceae bacterium | reverse complement strand
AGCGCCGGCGGCGGGGCGGGAGGCGCGGGCGGAGGCGGTGCCGGCGGCAGCGGGGCCGTCGTCACGGGCAGCGAGATCGGCAGCGTCGGCACGGTCACCGAGGGGAGCAGCCCGCCGCGCGCGGAGCCGAGCGCGAGCGTCGCCGCAAAGCCTGCGACGGCGATCAACACGAACAGCCCGACCACGCCTGGACGCTTCCGCATGCGCACCACCTCTCCCGACGTGACAACGCGCAGCGGGCGCAGTCGGTTACGGCCGCGTCAGGAGACGCGCCAGCCGCGGAAGGCCTCGAGCAGCGCCAGCTCGGCCTCCGGCGAAACGTCGTCCACCGTCAGGTGGCCGCTCAGCTCGA
Organism: Gaiellaceae bacterium; assembly: GCA_035688325.1. Taxonomy (GTDB): domain Bacteria; phylum Actinomycetota; class Thermoleophilia; order Gaiellales; family Gaiellaceae; genus AC-32. Next base: position 7,885 of record DASSMZ010000069.1, on the reverse strand, counting down.
TCGTCCGCCGCATCTGCTCGACGTACGTGCGACAGCCCTGGCAGGTGTCGAGATGCCGCTCGACGCGGTCCCGCTCCTCCGCGGGAAGCGCTCCCTCGACGAAGTCGGTCACGAGCTCCACGAGCTCCTGGCAGCTGAGCTGTTCGAGTTCCACGGTCACGCCTGCTCCAGGTACGACTCGAGCGCGGCCCGCACCTTCGAGCGCGCGCGATGCAGCAATACGCGTTGATTCGTCTCGCTGAGCTCGAGAGCGTTACGGACCTCCTCGCTCGACCAGCCCTCGACGTCGCGCAGCGTGAGCACCGCGCGCTGCGTCGCGGGCAGCGCCTCGATCGCATCGGCCAGGCGCTTCCGGGTCTCGGCGGCGAGCAGCGCGTCCTCGGGCCAGGGCGCCGGCTTCACCGCCCAGTGGCCCGGCCACCGAGGATGCTCCGAGTCGAGGAAGCGGTCGGCCGCGACGGCCGGGTCGGGCACGCGCGCGGGATCCTCGAGCGCCGAGAACGGCAGCGTCCGGCCCTCGCGGACGGCGCGCGTCTTGGCGATGTTGGCCAGGATCCGGAAGATCCACGTCTTCAGCGAAGAGCGGCCCTCGAAGCGGTCGATTCCGTTCAGGACGCCGAGCCACGTCTCCTGCGCGACCTCCTCGGCGGTCGCCTGGCTCGAGACGTACATCCGCGCGACCCGGACGAGCGACGGGTGGTAGTCGCGCACGAGCGCCACGAACGCGCCCTCGTCTCCGGCCCGCAGCGCGTCGAGGAGCTCGGCCTCGGTCGCCGCCACGCCGCGACTGTAACGGAAGCCTCCGGGCGCGAGACAATGGCGGCGTGCCCGAGCGCTTCGACCTGATCGTGATCGGCGGCGGCTCCGCCGCGCGCGACGCCGCCGGCATGGCCGCCCGCGACCACGGCGCGCGCGTCGCGCTGGTCGAGCAGGAGCGCTGGGGCGGCAGCTGCCCGAACGTCGCCTGCACGCCGACCAAGGCGTACCTCGTCGCCGCCGAGCTGGCGCACGACGCGCGCGCGCTGGCGCCGAGGATCGGCGTCGAGACGGGCTCCGTCGCCGTCGACCTCGCGCGCGTGCGCGAGTGGAAGGAGACGCTGAAGAAGTCCCAGGAGCAGTGGGTCGCGGATCTCGAGGCGGCAGGCTTCGCGACCTTCGGCGGCGAGGGGAGCCTGGTCGACGCGCGCACCGTGCGCGTGGGCGAGCACGAGCTCGAGGCCGACCGGATCCTGATCGCGACGGGGTCGCGCACCGCGGTGCCCCCGGTCGAGGGCATCGAGGAGGTCGGCTGGATCGACCACGTCTCGGCGCTCGACCTCGACGAGCTGCCACGCTCGCTGCTCGTGGTCGGCGCAGGCGCGGTCGGGCTCGAGTTCGGGCAGGCGTTCTCGCGCTTCGGATCGGAGGTGACGATCGTCGACGCCGCCGACCGGATCGCACCGCTCGCCGACGCGGAGGCGTCGGCCACGCTCGCGGCCGCGCTCGAGGACGAGGGCGTCAGCCTTGCGCCGGGCGTGTTCGTGGAGCGCGTCCGGCGCGACGGCGACGAGGCGGTGGCGACGGTCGCGCCTCGCGACGGCTCGCCGGCGTACGAGGTCACGGCGCAGACGGTGCTGCTCGCGTCAGGCCGGGTGCCGAACATCGAAGGCCTGAACGTCGAGGAGCTCGGCCTCGAGGCCACGCGTGCCGGGATCGCCGTCGACGAGCGCCTGCGCACCTCGGTGCCCGGCGTCTGGGCCGCCGGCGACGTCACCGCCGTGGCGCAGTTCACGCCCATCGCCCAGTACCAGGCGCGGGTCGCCGTCGCGGACATGTTCGGCGCCGACGCGGCGAGGGCCGACTACTCGGTGCTGCCGACGTCGATCTTCACCGACCCGGAGCTCGGCAGCGTCGGCCTCACCGAGGACCAGGCGCGCGAGCAGGGGCACGACGTCGAGGCCGTGCGCAACGAGCACGTGCGCCGCTTCTCGTACGTCGGCCTGCGGCACGGCCTCTTCAAGGTCGTCTTCGACCGTGGCACGCGGCAGGTGCTCGGGCTCCACGTCGTCTCGCGCAGCGCCGGCGAGATCGTCCAGGGCCTCTCGCTCGGGCTGCGGCTCGGCGCGACGGTCGAGGACCTCGCCGCGATGCACCACGTCTTCCCCACCTTCGGCGAGGGCGTGAAGGCGGCCGCCGAGCGGGCGGTGCCGGCCACGGCGGCGCTGATGGACGCGGCGTTCCTCGACGACTGAGCTTCCCGGAATGAAGAAGGAGGCCGGGGCAGGCTTCCGGCCTCCTTCTCTCGATCCCGGCGCGCCGTGCTGGCGAACGGCGCGGCCGGGAACCAGGCCCCAGGGGGTGGGGCCAACTGGACGGTCAGCTAGGGGAGGAAGGCTGCCGTCCCAACTTGACTGTCACCGTGCGTCGTGTGCCTCCTCGGTAGACGCCGAGCTTCACCTGGTCGCCGGGCTTGAGCGCGCCGATCGCGTCCCGCAGCTGGTCGAGCGAGTCGATCGGGTTCCCGTCGAGGGCCGCGATCAGGTCGCCGCCCAGCGGGTACGTCTCGCCCGCCAGCGTCGCGTCCTGCGAGCCGGCCTCGAGTCCGGCCTTGGCGGCCGCGCTGCCCGGCTGCACGCTCGCGACGAGCAGGCCGTGGGCGACCGGGAACTTGAAGAGCTTCGCCGCGTCCGCGGTCAGGGCCTGGGCCGTGATCCCGAGGTAGGCGTGCTCCACGTGGCCGTTCTTGATCAGCTCCGCGGCGACGGTGCGGACGGTGTTGATCGGGACCGCGAAGCCGATCCCGATGTTCCCGCCCGCGCCGCTCCCGCCCGTCGAGATCTGGGAGTTGACGCCGATCACGTCGCCCCGCGCGTTCAGGAGCGGACCGCCGGAGTTGCCCCGGTTGAGGGCGGCGTCGGTCTGGATCACGTGGTCGATCGAGTAGCTGTTGGGCGACTGGATCACCCGCTGCAGCGCGCTCACGATGCCGGCCGTGACCGTGCGGTCGTAGCCGAGCGGGTTGCCGATCGCGACCACCGAGTCGCCGACCCGCACGGCGTCGGAGTTCCCGAGCGAGAGCGGCGTCAGCGCCCGCGCGTGCGCGTCGACCTGCAGGACGGCGATGTCCGTCGAGGGATCGACCCCGACGACCTTCGCCTTCATGCTCTCGTTGTCGGAGAAGCTCACGTCGACGGAGCGCGCGCCCTCGACCACGTGGTAGTTCGTGACGATGTGGCCGGCCTTGTCGATCACGAAGCCGGAGCCGAGCGACTGCTGCTGCTGCTGGGTCGGGAACGGAAAGCCGAACAGGTCGCTGCTCTGGCCGTTGACGACCTGGGTGGCCGTGATCTGCACGACGCCCGGCGCGTCGAGGCGGTAGATGTCGTTCACCGTCAGCAGGCTCGTCTTGCTGATCGGCACCTCGCCCGCGGCCGGCGTCGCCTGCACCTCGCGCACCGTGGTCGTGCCGCGGTCGAAGCCGCCGAACAACGCCGCTCCGCCGAGCGAGAACGCTGCGCCGAGAGCTCCTGCCGCGAGCAGCGCCGCGCTGTTGACGACACGCGTGCCTCCTGCCACGCGTCGCGTTATATCGGCGCCGTGTTCAACCCCTGTTGCGGCGCGTTAAGGCTCCGTTAAGCGTCTCCGTAACCGATTCGGGCGCTTCCGCGTTCAATCCTCGACAACGACCGACAAGAAGGGGGCTCCTCTCCGTGTCGATTCTGTGGATCATCCTGATCATCGTGCTCGTGCTGCTGCTGCTGGGCTTCTTCTCCCGCGGCCGCTGGTAGGACTCCGCTGACGCACGACTAGGCCGCCCGGCACTTGCCGGGCGGCCGCTGGATCGCGATCCTGGTGAGGTGGATCGCGACCACGCACTCGACGTGCTCCTCCGGGCCGACGGGACGGCCGAGCTGCCGCGCCTCGGCGGCATGGCCCGCGCCGACGGCGTCGTGATCGCGAGCCCGGGCTACTGGGCCTTCGCCTCGCGCGACGGCAGCGTCCGGGAAGGCACGATGCCGACGCCGCCCGAGGCGCTGCGGCACATCCCGCTCGTGCGCGGCCTGATCCGGCTCTTCTCCGCGCTGGCCCCGCTCTTCCGCGGCGCCGGGGTCGCGAGCCGCCGGGAGCGGCTGCTGCTCCTGGTCGCGGTGCTCGCGCCGCTCTCGCTGATCTTCCTGCCGCAGTCGGCGTCGCTGCCGCTCGGGATCCTGACCGCGGTCGTGCTGCTCGCCTGGATGCTGCGCGGTCGAACGCTGTTCCTGCACGGCGCCGAGCATCGCGCGATCGCGGCCGCCGAGGAGCACCGCCTCGTCGCGACCTGGAACGCGGTGGCGAGGCCATCGCGGTTCGCCCCGCGCTGCGGCACGAACTTCGCGGCGCTCGTGGTGCCGGTGTCGCTCGGCTTCGACCGCCTGTGGCCGATCGCGCCCGCGCTCTACACGCCCTTTGTCGTCTCCCTGCTCTCGCTCGCGTTGACGATGGAGCTGTGGCAGATCGTCCAGACCTCGCGCTCCCGGGTCGCGCGGGTCTTCCTCCTCCCGGGGCTCGCGCTCCAGCGGGTGACCACGCGCGAGCCTTCGGACGAGGAGACGCGGCTGGCGCTGACCGCCGTCGCATCGGTTCTTCAGCGCGAGCTGGGCTAGGGATAAAGGACTCGGAGCCGCGGCGCCGATAAGAGACGGGAGATGCCGCCCGTCTACCGTGGCCCGTTCGGCAAGCCGCAGGCCGAGCGCCTCCTGTGGCGCGCGGGCTTCGGACCGCGTCCAGGCGAGGCCGAGCGCCTGGCGAAGCTCGGGCTCGAGGGCGCCGTGCACTCGCTGTTGCGCCCCGGCCGCGACCGGCTGAAGGGGCCGCGTCCGCACGACGACAGCGGGCACAAGCTCTCGCCGTACGACCGCTGGGGCCACGACCAGCTCTGGTGGCTCGACCGGATGGTGCGGACGACGAAGCCGCTGCACGAGCGGATGACGCTCGTCTGGCACGACTGGTTCGCGACCTCGCGCGCGGGCGTCGACTCGGCGAAGCTGATGCTGCGCCAGAACCAGCTCTTCCGCCGCATCGGGCTCAACTCGTTCCCGGCCCTGCTGATGGAGGTCACGCGCGACCCCGCCATGCTGCTCTGGCTCTCGGGGGTCGACAACCAGAAGGGCTCCCCGAACGAGAACTACGCGCGCGAGCTGATGGAGCTCTTCACGCTCGGCGCCGACCGCGGCGCCTACACCGAGCACGACGTCCGCGAGCAGGCGCGCGCGCTGACGGGCTTTCGCTACACGTGGAGCAACAACCTCGGCCCGATCAAGTTCCGCTTCGACAACAGTCGCCACGACACCGGGTACAAGAGGATCTTCGGCAAGCGCGGACGCTACGACTGGCGCGACTCGTGCCGGCTCTGTGTCCACCACCGGCTGCACCCGTCGTTCTTCGTCACGAAGCTCTGGGGCTACTTCGTCCCCACGCCGCCCAGGGCGGCGACGAAGCGCTCGCTCGAGCGCCTGTACGTCACGAGCGGGTACGAGATCGCCCCGGTGGTCGCCGCGATCCTGCGCCACCCCGCGCTCTACACCGGGCCGCGGATGGTGAAGTCGCCGGCCGTCTACCTGGCCGGGATGCTGCGCGGCCTCGGCCGCGGGATCGACACGGAGGCCTGGACGTGGCTGATGAGCCTCGCGGGCCAGCAGCTCTTCTATCCGCCGAACGTCGCGGGGTGGGACGACACGCGCTGGCTCGACACGGCGACCTTCCGCGCGCGCTGGGAGATCGCGGGCTACGCGCTCAGGCCGAAGCTCGTCAAGGACGGCGACAGGCACGTCCCGCACAAGGCCGGCGAGCTCGTCTCCCGCGCCCAAGCCGTCCTCGGCCGGCCGACGCTGACGCCGCAGACCGAGCACGTCCTCGAGCACTTCGCCAGGCGCTCGCTCGCCGACGCCAACCAACACTGGAAGAAGGACGCCTACCCGCCCCTGATCGAGAACGCGCTCCGCCAGCTGCTCGCCTCCGCCCCCGACCTCCAGACCTCATGACCAGGAGCTCCTGCCACCACTGCGACGAGTTCTCCCGCCTGTCCCTCCTGCGCCGCGGCGCGGCGGAGGCCGGAAGGGGACTGCCTGCGATCGAGCGGGGGATGCCGACCCCCGCCGGGACCGGGCTCGACCGGCGCGGCTTCGTCGCCGGCGCCTTCGGCCTCGCGCTCTCGGTGTACGGGCTCGGGAAGCTGAAGCTCTTCGAAGACGGGATCGCGCGTGCCGCCTCCGGCCCGGCGCAGCCCGTGCTCGTCTCGGTGTTCCTCCCGGGCGGAGCCGACTCGCTGTCCGTGCTCTACCCGGCGCTCGACCCGAACTACAAGAAGCTGCGCCCGACGCTCGCGCTGCCCGAGAGCGCCGGCCCGGTGTTCGCCGAGGACACCCGCCTGCACTGGCACCCGTCGCTGCAGCCGTTCGCCACGCTCCACGCCGAGGGGAAGGTCTCGGTCATGCCGGCGATCGGCTACGCGCACCCCGACCAGTCGCACTTCACCTCGCGGCATTTCTGGGAGGTCGGGGCCACGGACGCGCGGCTGACGAGCGGCTGGATGGGGCGCTACCTCGACCATCACGGGACGAACGACAACCCGCTCCAGGGCCTCTCGCTCGACTACCAGCTGCAGCCGTCGCTGGCTTCGCAGCGAGTGCCGGTCGCCTCCCTGGCCGCGCCCGACCAGTACACGTTCGGCGCGCCCGGCGTCTGGGGGCAGGTCGAGACGCGGATGCTCGAGGCGCTCACCGCGCTCGGCGCCCGCCGTTCCGACCCGTTCCTCGACCAGGCGGCCAAGGCGACGAAGCAGTCCGACCGGCTGCGCCGGCAGCTCGCGCCGTTCGCGAAGAACAGCGGCAACGGCTTCGGCAGCCCGGTTCCGTACCCCGACGTGGACAGCGACTTCCCGCGTCAGCTCTCCGGGCTCGCGGCGATGCTGGCGGCCAACCTCCCGGTCCGCTGCGTCGCGATCACGGCGCCCGGCGAGTACGACACGCATTCGGATCAGCCGCAGGCGCTCGCGGACGGCCTCGACGTGACGGCGCGGACGCTGTTCGCGTTCCAGCGGGACCTCGAGGCGCGCGGGCTCGCGAACCGCGTGCTGACGCTCGTCTGGTCGGAGTTCGGCCGGCGCGGCGAGGAGAACGGCAGCGGCACCGACCACGGCGCGGCCGGCTCGGCGTTCCTGATCGGCGAGAGGGCACGGGGGACGATGGTCGGCGAGTTCCCGGGCCTCGCGAACGGCCTCGACGAGGACGGAAACCTCAGGCCGACCTCCGACTTCCGCGGCGTCTACTCGGGGCTGCTCGAGCAGTGGCTCGGCGCCGACGCGTCGGCGGTGATCCCGAGCGCGAAGTCCTTCGCGCGGCCGGCGCTGGTGAAGTGAGCAAGGCGCTCCTGACGGTCGTGATGGCCCTGGGCCTCAGCTGGCACCCGACTCCGGCCCGGCTCGGCGTGAGCGCGACCGAGTTCCACCTCACGCTGTCGCGCCCGTCGGTGAAGTCGGGCGTGGTCGAGATCGAGCTGCAGAACGACGGCCAGGATCCGCACGATCTCCGAGTCCGCCGCGTCGGCGGAACGCACACGTTCAGCGTCCCGCTCGTCGGGCCGGGCCACCGGCGGACGATCGCGATCCGGATGCGCCCCGGCAGCTACAAGCTCTGGTGCTCGGTCGCCGACCACCAGGCGCTCGGGATGCAGGCCTTGCTCCGCGTGCGACGATAGGCTCATGCGCGACCCCGTGACCGTTGCCTGTGCGCAGGTCGAGCCGGTGCTGTTCGACCGGGAGGCGACGATCTCGCGCCTGGAGGAAGTCGCGGCCGAGGCGGCCGGCAACGGCGCACGGCTCGTGCTCTTCCCCGAGACGTTCGTTCCCGCCTACCCGACGAACCGGTGG
>DASSMZ010000068.1:0-10768 GCA_035688325.1 Gaiellaceae bacterium | reverse complement strand
CGGGCGGCGCGCCGGGCGGCGCGGGACGCCGACCTCGTGCATGCGCACTGGCTGCCCTCGGGCGCGGTCGCGCTCGCGACCGGCAAGCCGTTCGTGGTGCAGCTGTGGGGCACGGACGTGGAGCTCGCGCGCCGCGCGCGCCGCCTCGCGCGGCAGGTGCTCTCCCGGGCGCGCCTCGTGATCTGCGCCTCCAACGCGCTCGCCGACGCCGCGCGTGACCTGGGCGCGAAGGACGTGCGCGTGATCCCGAGCGCCGTCGAGCTGCCGGAGCGCGTCGCCGAGCCGGCCGAGCCGCCCGAGGTGCTGTTCGTCGGGCGCCTCTCGCAGGAGAAGGGCATCCTCGAGCTCGTGCAGGCCGCGGACGGGATTCCTCTGACCGTGGCGGGCGACGGGCCGCTGCGCGACCGCGTGCCCGGCGCGCTCGGCTTCGTGCCGCACCATGCGCTCCCGCCGCTGTACGAGCGGGCCGCGGTGGTGGCGGTGCCGTCGCACCGCGAGGGCTTCGGCGTCGCCTGCGCGGAGGCGATGGCGCACGCGCGCCCCGTGGTCGCGAGCGCGGTCGGCGGGCTGCTCGACCTCGTTGTCGACGGCGAGACCGGACTGCTCGTGCCGCCGCGCGACGTGCCGGCGCTGCGCGACGCGCTGGACCGCCTGCTCGGCGACGCCGGTCTGCGCCGCCGCCTGGGCGAGGCCGGCCGCGCGCGCGTGCGGGAGCGCTTCTCCTGGCCGGCCGTGACCGACGCGACGATCGCTGCCTACGAGGACGCGCTTGCGGCCTGACCGGCCCGCGGTCGTGCTCGGCCTGCTCTGGGCCGGGCTCTCGTTCGCCCGCAGCCTCGGCCGCGCGGGCGTGCCGGTGACCGGGATCACGATGCACCCGCACGAGTTCGGCAGGCGGTCGCGCTACCTGCGCGACGTCTCGCGCGCGCAGGGGGACGAGGCGGCGCTGAAGGCGCTCCGGGCCGCCGCGCAGGGCGATACGAAGCCGGTGCTGCTGCCGGAGCGTGACGATCACGTCGAGCTCGTGCTCCGGCACTGGGACGAGCTGCGCGGCCTCTACGAGCTGCCGATGCCGGACGACCCGGACGTCGCGCGGCGCCTCCGCCACAAGGCGACGCTCCCGCAGGAGGCCGAGCGCGCCGGGCTCGACGCACCGCGCACGGTCGAGGCCGACTCGGTCGAGACGCTGCGCGCGCTCGACCTCCGGCCGCCGTTCCTGCTCAAGCCGGTCGAGGGGCAGCACTTCGCCGGCTCGTTCGGCGAGAAGGTGCTCGTCGCGCAGTCGCCGGACGACCTCGTCGCGCAGTGGAAGCGGGCCAGGGAGCGGGGCTTCGACACGGTCGTCCAGGAGCTCGTGCCCGACTCCGAGAACGGCATCTGGTCGCTGTTCGCGTACCTCGGGCGCAGCGGCAACGCGCTCGCGACGGTGACCGGCGTGAAGGTGCGCCAGGGCCCGCTCCGCTTCGGCACGAGCGCCGTCTTCCGCACGCACCCGCAGCCGCGAGTGCGCGGGCTCGGGCTCCGCCTGCTCGAGACCGCGGGCTACAAGGGCTTCGCCCAGGTCGAGTTCGCCCACGACCGCCGCGACGACGACTTCAAGCTGCTCGAGGTGAACACGCGCGTCCCGATGTGGGCGGGCGTCGCGATGACCCGCCACTTCGACATCGCACGGATCGCGTACGACGATCTCTGCGGCCGGCCCGAGCCCGAGCCGGTCGACCTGCAGCAGGAGCTCTGGTGGGCGTTCTTCGCGAAGGACCTCGCGGTCTCGCTGCAGATGGCGCGGCGGCGCGAGCTGACGCCGGCCGGCTGGGCGCGGCCCTACCTCCAGCGGCACAAGGTGCGAGGCGTCTTCGCCGCCGACGACCCGCTGCCGGCGCTCGGCGTCCCGGCCTACGCGCGCTCCAAGCTGGGCTGATGCGCATCGCCCTGCTCGACCCGCCCAGCTTCACGGCGCCGTACGACCACGCGCTCGCCTCGGCGCTCGCGCGCCGCGGGCACGACGTGACGCTGCTGACCTCGCCGTTCACGCACGGCGACGTGCCGGAGCCGGAGGGCTACCGCCGCGACGAGGTGTTCCTGCCGCTCTCGTCGCGGCTCCTCCGGCGGCGGCCGCGCTCGCGGCTGCGGCTCGTGCTGAAGGGCGGCGAGTACGTCCCGAGCGCGGCGCGGCTCCTGCAGCGCGTGCGCTCGGTCGATCCCGACGTCGCGCACGTGCAGTGGCTCGCGATCCCGCGCTACGACGTGCACTGGCTGCGGCGGCTGAAGCGCCCGACCGTCCTGACCGCACACGACGTCCTGCCGCGGCAGGAGCGAAACGCCCGCGCCTGGGGCGAGGCGCTCGGGCTCGCCGACCGCGTGATCGTCCAGTCGCAGCGGGCGGTCGACCAGCTGGCCGCGGCGGGCGTGTCGCGCGAGAAGCTCGTCCGGATCCAGCACCCGGTGTTCGAGAGCGGCGTCGCCGCCGAGCCGCCGAGCGGCAGGACGATTCTCTTCTTCGGGCTGATCCGGCAGTACAAGGGCCTCGACGTCCTGCTCCGCGCGCTGGCGGAGGTGCCGGAGGCGCGGCTCGTCGTCGCGGGCGACCCGCTCGACCCGGTCGAGCCGCTGCAGGCGCTGGCGCGCGAGCTCGGCGTCGAGCGCCGCGTCGAGTGGCGGCTCGGCTTCCTCCCCGACGAGGAGATTCCGCGGCGGATGCACGAGGCTACGCTTGTCGCCTTGCCCTACCGGAAGATCGACAGCTCGGGCGTCCTCGCGACCGCGCTCGGGCACGGCAGGCCCGCGGTCGTGACTGACGTCGGCGGCCTGCCGGACGCGATCCGCGACTTCGGCGCCGGGCGCATCGTGCCCTGCGAGGACACCGCCGCCCTCGCCGCCGCCCTCCGCGAGCTGCTCGAGCCGGAGGCGCTCGCGGCGGCCTTCCGCGGCGCGGAGGCCGCCCGCCGCGCGCTCTCGTGGGACGAGGCCGCCGCGGCGCACGAGTCCGTCTACCGCGAGGTCGCGCGGTGAGGGCCGTCAAGGGCGTGCTCGACCGGCTGCTCGCAGCCGTCGCGCTCGTGCTGTTCTCGCCGCTCTTCGCCGGGCTCGCGCTCTGGATCGTGCTCGAGTCGGGCCGGCCGGTGATCTTCCGCCAGCGTCGCGCCGGCAAGGACGGCGTTCCGTTCGAGATGCACAAGTTCCGCACGATGGTTCCGAACGCGATCGAGCTCGGCCGCGAGCTCAAGCTGTCCGACGACCCGTTCGGCCTGCTGCCGAACGACCCGCGCATCACGCGCAGCGGCCGCTTCCTGCGCCGTACGAGCCTCGACGAGCTGCCGCAGCTCTGGGACGTCCTGCTCGGGCGCATGAGCCTCGTCGGCCCGCGCCCGGACCTCGTCGAGCAGGTCGCGAACTACGAGCCCGGCGACCGCCGCCGGCTCGCGGTGAAGCCGGGCATCACCGGGTGGGCGCAGGTCAAGGGCCGCGACGAGATCCCGTGGGAGGAGCGCTTCCGGCTCGACGCGTGGTACGTCGACAACTGGTCGCTCGGGCTCGACGCGAAGATCGTGTGGCTGACCTTCGCGCAGCTCGGCCGGCCGGAGCCGGAGCCGATCGAGGACACGCTCAACATCGAGCGCGCGAAGCAGCGGAGCGGGCAGTGAGGGAGCTCGAGGCCGGCGCCTGGGACGCGCTCGCCGGGCTCGACGCGTACTACCGCCGCCCGTACGTCGAGGCGGCGGCGCTGCTCGACCGCGGCCGCCCGTTCCTGCTCGAGCACGAGGGCGCGGTGTTCGCCGGGATCGAGCGCGACGAGCCACGGGACGTGGTGACGCCGTACGGCTACGGCGGCCCCGTCGGCGGCGACGGCGGCTTCTGGGACGCCTACGAGGAGTGGGCGCGAGAGCGCGGCGTCGTGACGACCTTCGTCCGCTTCCACCCGCTCTTCGCCAATCAACGCGGCGCGCCGCTCCACGTCGAGCCGCTGGCGCCGACGGTCGCGTGGCGGCTCGACCCCGGCCGCGACCTGCGCGCCGGGCTGCACTTCAAGCACCGCAACAAGGTGACGAAGGCCGAGAACGCCGGCGCGACCGTCGCGCAGCACGACGGCCTCGGCGAGTTCGTAGCGCTCTACGAGGACACGATGCGGCGCCTCGACGCCGACGCCTTCTACTTCTTCGAGCCGGCGTACTGGGAGCGGCTCGGCAAGCTGCCGCTCGTGCGCTTCGACGCCGAGCTCGGGGGCGAGGTCGTCGCCTCCGCGCTCTGCCTGGCCACGCCGCCGTTCCTGCACTACCACCTCAGCGGCACGACCGACGCCGGCCGCTCGACCGGCTCCTCGACGCTCGTCCTGCTCGAGGCCGCGCGCTGGGCGCAGGCGAACGGCTACGAGCGCTTCCACCTCGGCGGCGGGCTCGGCGGCAAGGAGGACTCGCTGCACCACTTCAAGGCGCGCTTCGACCCGGACGGCCTCGTCGACGCGGCCGTCGGGAAGGCGATCCACGACGAGGACGCGTACCGGCGCCTGAGCGGCGGCGAGGCGTCGTACAACGGCTTCTTCCCCGCCTACCGCGCGCGGAGCAGGTAGGTTCGCCCGCCGTGGTGATCCTGAAGGCGCTCTTCTGGACGAGCCTGGGCGGCCTCGCCTGGACGCACGTCGGCTACCCGGTCGCGGCGGCGGCGCTGCGGCGTGCGCGTGAACGACCGGTGCGGAAGGCCGACATCGAGCCGACCGTGAGCGTGATCGTCCCCGCGCACAACGAGGAGGACGTGATCGGCTCGCGGGTCGAGAACCTGCTCGAGCTCGACTACCCGGCGGACAGGCTCGAGCTCGTCGTCGCGTCGGACGCCTCGACCGACCGGACGCACGAGATCGTCCGCGGCTTCGACGGCCGCGTGCGGCTGCTCGAGTGCCCGCGCGCCGGGAAGCTGCCGACGATGAACCGCGCCGTCGGCGAGACCGAGAGCGAGATCCTCGCGTTCGGCGACGCGAACGCGACCTGGGCGCCGGACGCGCTGCGCAAGCTCGTCCGCAGCTTCGCCGACCCGGACGTCGCCTACGTCTGCGGACAGGTCAGCTTCCGGCGCGACGACGGGACGAACAGGGAGGGCGTCTACTGGCGCTACGAGATGTGGCTGCGCGAGAGCGAGTCCGCGCTCGGGTCGATCACCGGCGGCAACGGGGCGATCTACGCCGTACGCCGTTCGGATTACGTCGACTGGCCGTTCGGCCACGACCAGGGCTTCCCGACCCTGATGGCGCAGCGGGGCCGGCGCGCGGTGTACGAGCCCGAGGCGAAGGCGTTCGAGAAGCCGAGCCGGGACAACGAGGACGAGTTCCGCCGCAAGGTGCGGATGCTGCCCTGGTCGTGGCGCTACCTGTTCGAGGCGAAGCCGCTGCGCGGCGTGCCGCCGATGTACCTGTTCGAGCTGCTCTCGCATCGCGTGCTCCGCTACGCGAGCGGCTTCCTGCACGTCGGGCTGCTCGCGACCTCGATCGCGCTCGTGCACGACGGCTGGGCCTACCAGGCGACGCTCGCCGCGCAGGCGCTGTGGCTGGCGCTCGCCGCCGCCGGCAAGCTGAACCTGCGCGTCCCCGGTGCCGGCCTCGCCTGGTACTACCTGCTGATGACCGTCGCCACGCTGGCCGCGCTCGTGCGCTACCTGCGGGAGGGCGCGCCGCTGATGTGGGAGAAGGCGGAAGGGACCAGGTAGCCCGGACCGGCGCATGTCATCAGTAGGGGTCGCTAGTTTGGGGCGGGTGCGCCTGCCCGCAGTCCTCCTCGCGCTCGCGCTGCTCGCGGCCGGTTGCGCGTCCTCGAAGAAGGCCGAGATCACCCGGCCCGACGCGCCGCCGGCGGCGCTGAAGCCGCCGCCAAAGCCGAAGCCGCCGCCCGCGCCGCCGAAGCGGTCGAAGGTGCACGTGGTCGTCATCGACGGTGACACGGGCACGCCTGTGCGCAACGCGGCCGTCCACGTCGGGCGCTTCGGCGGCCGCACCGACCGCCACGGCGTCGCCAGGATCCTGATCGCGCGCCACACGCGCCTCGAGGTCGAGGTCGCGAAGGGCGGCTACGACGCCTACAGCCAGCGGCTGCAGTTCCGCAACCGGCCGAAGGTCGGCGTCCGCGTCTACCAGGCGCAGCTGCAGTGGCCGCGCTACGGCGCGACGCCCGGCCGGACGCAGTCGCACCCGATGCTCGCGATGCGCCCGCCGTTCCGCGTCGTCTGGAGCACCGCGATCGGGCTGATGGAGTTCCCGGCCGTGGTCGACGACGGCGTCGCCTTCGTCGCGAACTACCAGGCAGAGGTGCGCGCGCTCTCGATGCAGAACGGCAAGGTGGCGTGGAAGCGAAGCTTCGGCGGGATCATGGCCGCCTCCCCCGCGGTCGTCGGCGAGGACCTCGTCGTCCATGCGATGAACGGCCACGTCTACGTGCTCGACCGCCACAGCGGCCGGATCCGCTGGAGCTACCGCACCGGCGCGCCGATCGAGTCCTCGCCGCTCGTGCTCGACGGCGTCGACTACTTCGGCGACTGGAGCGGCACCGTCTGGGCGCTCGACCTGCGCACGCACCGGCCGCGTTGGACGTACCGGTCGGGCTACAAGATCACGTCGAGCGCCTCGTACGCCGGCGGCACGATCTTCATCGGAGACTACGGCGGGCGGCTGCTCGCGCTCTCGCCGGCGAACGGCGGGCTGCGCTGGTCGGGGTCGGTCAACGGCCGCGTCTACGGCACGCCCGCGACCGACCACGGACGCGTCTTCGTGCCCAGCTCGACGGGCGGCTCGCTGACCGCCTTCTCGACCCGCGGCGCGCGGCTGTGGTCGCTCGGCACGGGCTCGTACGTCTACTCGTCACCCGCGGTGTGGAACGGGCGCGTCTACATCGGCTCCTACAACGGCTCGCTCTACTGCGTCTCCGCGGCGTCGGGCGGCGTGCTCTGGCGCTTCTCGAGCGGGGGCGCGATCGGCGGCGCGCCGACGGTCGTCGACGGCGTCGTCTACTTCGCGAACCGCCAGCACCGGATCTACGCGCTGAACGCGCGCACCGGCAGGCAGGTCTGGCGCTGGCCCGACGGCGCCTTCGTCCCGGTCGCCGGCAACGGGCGCCTCCTGCTCCTGCACGGCTTCTCGCGGCTGTACGCGGTCGCGCCCAAGAGCCGTCCGCGATGAAGAAGATCCTGCTCGCGGCGGGAGCCGTCGTGGTGCTCGTCGCCGCCGGCCTCGTCGCGTTCGGCCTCTACCGCAAGCACCAGGGACGCAACATCCGCGGCTCCTCGACGGAGTTCGTGACCACGCAGGCGGCGCCGAAGACGCCGCCGGTGACGTCGAAGATCCGCTGGCCGATGTACCGCTTCGACGCCACGCGGCAGGGCAACGCCGAGCAGATGCTGGTCGAGCCGCCGTACAAGCCGCTCTGGTTCTTCCGCGCGGGCTCGCTCGTCGAGTTCCCGCCCGCCGTCGCCTACGGGAAGCTCTACTTCGCCAACGCCAGGGGCGTCCTCTTCGCCGTCGACATCTCGAAGGTACGAACCGTGTGGGCCTACCGCGCGCACCGTTGCACGGCCGCCTCGCCGGCCGTCGACAACCACACCGTCTACATGACCTTCATGAACACGCCGCCCTGCAACGCGACCCGCTCCGGCCTCGACGGCGAGGTCGTCGCGCTCAATGCCGACACCGGGAAGATCCGCTGGCGGCTGCGGATCGGGCCGAGCGAGTCGTCGCCGCTCGTCGACCACGGCACCGTCTACGTCGGCGACTGGAACGGCAGGGTCTACGCGCTCAGCGCGGCTTCGGGCGCGACCCGCTGGACGTTCCAGGCCGGCGACAAGATCAAGGACGCGGTCGCGCTCTCGGGCGGGCGGGTCTACTTCGGCTCCTACGACCATCACGTCTACGCGTTGAACGCGAAGACGGGCAAGCTCGTCTGGAAGGCGTCGGCACAGCAGCGGCTCGGCAACCGCGGCACGTTCTACGCGACGCCGGCCGTCGCCTACGACCGCGTCTACATCGGCTCGACCGACGGCAAGGTCTACTCGTTCGGCGCCACGAGCGGGAAGCTGCGCTGGTCGCACGGCACCGGCGGCTACGTCTACTCGTCGCCGGCCGTCTACCAGCAGCGCGTCTTCGCGGGCTCGTTCAACGGCGACCTCTACGCCTTCAACGCCGCGACCGGCGACGTGCTCTGGACGTATCGCACCAACGGCCCGATCTCGGGCTCGCCGATCGTCGTCAACGGGATCGTCTACGTCTCGTCGCTGCGCGGCCGCACGTACGCGCTCGACCCGAAGAGCGGCAAGCTGCTCTGGTCGTTCCCGCGCGGCGCCTACGCGGCCGTGGTCTCCGACCGCCGACGCCTCTATCTGGTGGCGTATGCACGGATCTTCGCTCTGGCGCCGAGGAAGCGGTGAGGAACCGGCCGCCCGCCGCCGCCCGCACGGGTAGGCTCAGCCGCCGATGACCAGCGTGCGCGAACGAGAGCGGGAGCTGCCGGATCTCGACGCCGAGGAGAGCGTCGACCTGCGCCGTCACTGGGTCGCGATCACGACGCACTGGTGGCTGCCGGTGATCGGCCTCGTCGGCGGCGTGATCGTCGGCTACCTGATCTCGCTCGGCGGCTCGCAGGTCTACAAGGCGAAGGCGGTCGTCTACCTCGGGCAGCCGCTCTCCCAGGGCGGCGTCCAGGTCCAGAGCCAGGCGACGAACCCGAGCACCGTGCGACAGATCGTGACCGCGGAGTCGACGATCCAGCGCGTCGCCCGCGACGCGGGCATGCGGCCCGGCCAGCTACGCGGCCACGTCTCGACGCAGGCGGTCACGGGGAACATCTCGCGACTCGGGCAGAACCCGCTCGTGTCAATCTCGGTCACCGGCCACGCTCGGCGGTCGGTGGCGCGCGCGGCCAACGACCTGGCGCGGACGGTCGTCTTCTCGGACGCTCTCGGCGGCTACTCGAAGACGAAGATCCAGAACCTGCAGCTCCAGGTCGACACCGAGAAGACGGCGCTCGATGCTCTCAACAAGAACATCAAGGCTCAGCAGCAGGCGCTGAGCAATGCCTCCGGGTTGTCGACGACCGACCGCCTGATTCTCGGTAACCAGCTCAGCAGCCTGCAGCAGCAGCTGCTCACGACGACGGATCTCCTCACCACGAACCAGCAGCAGCTCGCGCTGGCCAAGGACGTCGAGGCGCCGCAGGTCACGACCCTCGCCGCGGCGACGAAGACCACCGCCCGCAGCCGCCGCAACACGGTGATCGTCTCGGCGCTGATCGGGCTCCTGCTCGGGATCGTCGCGGCGGTGCTCTTCGAGCCGACGCGCCGGGCCGTCCGCTCTCGCTCGTAGCCTCCAACCGTGCTGGAAGGGAAGCGCGTGGCCGTCGTGGTCCCCGCGCACAACGAGGAGAAGCTGATCGCGGAGACGATCCGCGGGATCCCGCAGTTCGTCGACCGCGTCTACATCGTCGACGACCGCTCGACCGACGGCACGGTCGAGGCGGTGCGGGCGCTCGGCGACCCGCGCGTCGAGCTGATCGAGCACGAGCGCAACCTCGGCGTCGGCGGCGCGATCATCACCGGCTACCTCGAGGCGCGCGACGACCGGATCGACGTCACCGCCGTGATGGCCGCCGACGCGCAGATGGACCCGGACGACCTCGAGACGCTCGCCGGCGCCGTGGCGCGCGGCGAGGTCGACTACGCCAAGGCGAACCGGCTCTTCACCGGCCAGGCGTGGGAGGTGATCCCGCGCTACCGCTACCTCGGCAACGCGGTGCTGAGCCTGCTGACGAAGATCGCGTCCGGCTACTGGCACATCGCCGACTCGCAGTCGGGCTACACGGCGATCTCCCTGCAGTACCTCGACCTGCTCGATCTCGAGCGGGTCTACAAGCGCTACGGGTTCCCGAACGACCTGCTCGTGCACCTCAACGTCTGGAACGCCCGCGTGCGCGACTACCCGTCGCGGCCGATCTACGGCGTCGGCGAGCGCTCCGGCATCCGGCTGCGGAAGGTCGTGCCGACGATCTCGTGGCTCCTGTTCAAGGGCTTCTTCTGGCGGATGCGCGTCAAGTACGTGATCCGCGACTTCCACCCGCTCGTCTTCTTCTACGCGCTCGGGATCCTGGCCACGCTGCTCGGGCTCGGCCTCGGCATCGCCGAGCTCGTGCTGCGGATCATGGGCAACGACATCACGCCGGCGACGATCGTCCTGGTCGCGCTGCTGCTGATCTCGGGCTCCCAGTTCACGCTGTTCGCGATGTGGTTCGATATGGAATCGAACAGGGATCTTGGCGGCCGCGGACGTCGGCGGACTGATTGAGACCTGTGAAGAGTGAGGTCAGGCCTTAGCGATGAGCGCTCGCCTTTGCTGTACGCCGGCCATCTCGCCGTCAATCCTTCGGTGCTGCCAACAGCCGAGATCGACGTAATCGATGAGAGAAGCCGTGTAGTCGCGTTGCGATGCTTCGCGTCGAGCAACTCAGGAAAGGGCTCGCTCATAGCTCGCCCCTCGTGACGGCGGCGCAACTCGTCGAGCGAGGCCTTGCCAAGTTCCGATCTCCTCGTTGCTTAGTTAGGCGCTCGTTCTCTTGGAAGGGGTTCGGCTGCTCGCGTCGGGTAGCCACGGAATTCCGGCTCGTTCACATTCGGCGGGTCGAGCTCGCCAGTGGTCTTAGTACAGCGTGGGCTTCCTCACGAGATGTAGTAGACGCAGATAGGGCCGCCACTCTTCGTGAAGTTCCCGTGAGGTTGGAGCTGCCCGTGAGGTTCTAATGCCCAGGGAGGG
>DASSMZ010000027.1:0-2702 GCA_035688325.1 Gaiellaceae bacterium | reverse complement strand
CGACCTGCGCGCGGGCGGCTGCGGCGCGGGCGGCCGGCATCGTCGCCTTCGCCGAGGGCCGGCTCGAGGACGCAAAGCGCCGGCTCGAGGACGCGGTCGACCTCTACGGCCATGCATCCGCTCCGTACGAGCGCGCGCACTCGCGGCTCGACCTCGCGCGGACGCTCCAAGCGCTCGGCGACGGCGACGCCGCCGGCGCGGAGGCGACCGAGGCGCGGGCGGCGTTCGAGGAGCTCACCGCCGAGCACGACGTGGCGACCGCCGACGCACTGTCGGCGAGGCCGCAGGCGAACGGCCCGCTGACGCGCCGCGAGCTCGAGGTGGTCGCGCTCGTCGCCGCCGGCCGGAGCAACCGCGAAATCGCCGAGCGGCTCGTCGTCAGCGAGCACACCGTGCACCGCCACGTCGCGAACATCCTGCGCAAGCTCGGCGAGCCGACGCGCGCGGCCGCGGCGGCCCGCGCGACGCGCGACGGCCTCGTCTGACCTGCCCGACCGGGCCATCTTCCGAGCCCGGCCGAAGA
This sequence comes from Gaiellaceae bacterium, assembly GCA_035688325.1. Lineage (GTDB taxonomy): Bacteria > Actinomycetota > Thermoleophilia > Gaiellales > Gaiellaceae > AC-32. The sequence continues at coordinate 2,179 of DASSMZ010000027.1, read as the reverse complement.
TGGCCCGGACGCTCGATGCGGAGCCGGCCTCCGCGGGACGACACTCGGTGGGCAAACGACGGAAAGGGAGCAAGACGATGCCACTGATCCACGTGAAGCTGATCGAGGAGGTCTTCTCGCCGGAGGAGAAGCGCGAGATCATCGAGCGCCTCACCGATGCGATGGTCGAGATCGAGGGCGAGAGCATGCGCGGCGTGACCTGGGTCACGCTCGAGGAGGTCGCGAGCGGCGACTGGGGCATGGGCGGCAACCCCGTCAGCACCGCGGACGTCAAGGCCATCCGGGCCGGCGTCCCCGCGTAGAGATCTGCCTCCACCCGGCGGCGGGGCAGGCTGCCTCGCCGCCGGTGTCCTAGCCGCGCTCGATCCCGCTCGCGGCGACGAGCGACACGACCATCCAGCCCGCGGCGTACGCGAAGCCGGCGAGCGGCGACACCGCCGACCAGAGCACGCCGACGACGGCCGAGGAGGCGAAGTCGCCGAACGACTGGACGCCGCCCAGCAGGCCGAAGCCGCTGCCGCGCAGGTGGTCGGGCAGCAGTCGCGCGAACAGCGCCGACTCCGCCGTCTCCGCCAGGCCCTTGCCGATGCCGGCCAGGACGAACGCGCCGGCGAGCACCGGCCAGGCATGCGCCGGCAGCGCGAACACCGCGTACCCGGCCGCGAAGGTGGCGGCGCCGCTCGCGAAGACGACGCGTGGCCCCGCGCGGTCGAGCCAGTGCCCGCCGCCGTACGCGACGAAGGCGGCCGCGAGGTTGTGCGCCGCGTAGAGCAGAACGGCGAGCGAGGTGGCGGCGGCGATCGACCGGCCGCCGTGGTGCAGCAGGGTCGTCGCGCGGAGCACGAGCAGGCTCGTCGCGACGTTGCCGAGCTCGAACGCCGAGACCGGCAGCAGCGGGCGCGCGACACCCGCCTCGTGCAGGCCGCGCAGCTCGAGCCGCACGCGCCGCTGGACGCCCGGTGTCCGGTGGCGCATCGCCTCGGCCGCCGCGAAGGCGATCGCGACCGCGGCGAAGAGCCCCGGCACGGCCGAGAGCAGGATCGTGTGCCGCACGCCGAGCCAGGTGACGAGGCCGGCGGCCAGGAGCGGCCCGACGACCGCGCCCAGGTTGTCGCCCGCCCGCTCGAGCCCGAACGCCCGGCCGTACGCCTCCGGCGGCGCGAGGCTCGCCAGCAGCGCGTCGCGGGCCGGCGAGCGCACGCCCCGCGCGAGCCACGCGACGCTGCGCAGGACGCCGACCTGCCAGACCGTCGCAGCGAGGCCGATCGAGCCCGTCGCGAGCGCCGTCACCACGTACCCGCCCGACGCCATCCGCAGCCGCCGCCGCTCGTCGTTCGCGAGCGGCCCGCCCAGCAGCTTCGCCACGCCCGCGAGCGCGTCGGCGACGCCCTCGATCAGGCCCAGCACGCCCGCCGACGAGCGGAGGGTGACGGTGACGAGCGTCGGCAGGACCGACGTCGCGATCTCGTGGCCGGCGTCGCTGAAGAAGCTGGCGGCGCCGACGCTGCCGACGCCCCGCGTCAGCCAGCGCGGCCGAGCCCTGGGCTCAGCCGCTCCGGGCGCCGGCACGGCCCGCCGTGAGCGACCGGCGCCGCCGCTTGAGGCGCGCCAGCTTGTCCGTCAGCTCGTCGGCGAACGCGGCCAGGGTCTCCTGGCGCGAGGTCAGCAGCTCGAGCTGCCGCTCGACCAACGGGATCGCCGCCTCGACGATCTCCGCCCGCTCGACGTCGCTCGTCGTGTCCTCCCACTTCCCGCGCAGCGCCGCGCGCGCCTCCTCGGCCTCCGCGAGCTCGACGAGCTCCTCGAGCGAGAGCCCGAGCAGGTCGCGCAGGCGAAGCAGCTCCTGCAGCCGGGTGACGTCCGCCTCGTCGTAGAGGCGGTGGGCGCCCTTCGCGCGGTGGGACTCGCGCCCGAGCAGGCCGCGCTCCTCGTAATAGCGGATCGTCCGCGTCGTCACGCCGACGCGCTCGGCGACCTCGCTCACGCGGCCTCGGCCTCGATCACCTCGGGGAGCGTGACCGCCTCCTGGTGGTGGTACTTGGCGCCGCGCAGCAGCGATGCCACGGCCGCGACCACGCAGGCGATCGCCGCGAAGGCGAAGGCGTACACGAGCGCCGACTGGAACGGCCCCGAGATCAGCTGTGGGAAGAAGCTGCGGCCGGTCAGCCCGTGCGCCTGC
>DASSMZ010000006.1:0-11492 GCA_035688325.1 Gaiellaceae bacterium | reverse complement strand
CGAGGACGTCGAGAACATCCTCCTGAAGCTGATCCAGGCCGCGGACTTCGACATCAAGAAGGCCGAGACCGGGATCATCTACATCGACGAGGTCGACAAGATCGCGCGCAAGGCGGACAACCCGTCGATCACGCGCGACGTCTCGGGCGAGGGCGTGCAGCAGGCGCTGCTGAAGATCCTCGAGGGGACGGTCGCGTCGGTGCCGCCGCAGGGCGGGCGCAAGCACCCGCACCAGGAGTTCCTCTCGATCGACACGACCAACATCCTCTTCATCTGCGGCGGCGCCTTCGCCGACCTGGAGAAGATCGTCGGGAAGCGGATCGGCAAGCATGCGATGGGCTTCGGCGCCGAGATCCGCTCGAAGAACTCGTACGAGGCATCGGAGATGCTCTCGCAGGTGATGCCGGAGGACCTGCTCTCGTACGGTTTGATCCCGGAGTTCATCGGTCGCCTGCCCGTCGTCTCGGCGGTGCACCAGCTACAGCGCGAGGACCTCGTCCAGATCCTGACCGAGCCGAAGAACGCGCTCACGAAGCAGTACCAGCGCTTCTTCGCGTACGACGACATCGAGCTCGTCTTCACCGAGGAGGCGCTGTGGGAGATCGCCGACAAGGCGCTCGCCCGCGAGACTGGCGCCCGCGGCCTCCGCTCGATCATCGAAGGCGCCCTGCTCGACGTGATGTTCGAGCTGCCGTCGCGCAAGGACGTCGTCAAGTGCGCGATCACCAAGGAGACGATCTCGCAGGGCATCAAGCCGACGCTCGTCACGAGCGCCGGCGCCGACGACTCGGCCGACGAGCTGGCCGAGGAGTCGGCCTAGGGCGCGGTCCCTTCCTCGGACTGCTGCGCGGCCTTCGCGCGGCCGAGGATCTCGCGCAGGCGCAGCGTCCGCAGCATCGCGTAGACGGCGATCGCCCCGACGAGCACGTTGAAGACCGTGATCGCGACGTACTGGCCGACGCTGAAGGCGAGCAGGCGCGACGAGGACGCCTGTCCGTCGAGCACGTAGACGAGCAGGCCCTGCTTCGTCCCGACGCCGCCGGGCGAGAAGGGCAGGAGCGTCGACAGGCTGTCGACGACCTGGGCCAGGAGCGCGTTGTGGATCGACGCGCGGATGTGGAACGCCCTGAGGAAGAAGTAGATCGAGGCGATGCGGAGCACCCAGCTGAGCAGCTGCCAGCTCGCGACCTCGCGCCCGTAGCGGCGCAGGTCGCGCAGGATCCAGAAGCCGCGACCGACCCGCTGCTTGAAGTTCTCGACGTGCCGCGACGCCCACCACAGGAACACGACCAGCGCCGTCGAGAGCAGGGCGAACACGGCGGCGCCGGTCTTCGTCCGCGCCACGAGCCAGGTCCAGTCGAACGAGTGCAGGCTCGGCAGGACGTGCAGGCTCGGCAGGACGCCCTGCGTCAGCGCCCACAGGAAGATTGCGAGCGCCAGGACGAAGTCGAGCAGCGTCTCCGGCACGAGCGTGGAGGCGAGCGTCGTGTAGGTCGTCCCCTCGACGCGCCGGTGGACGAGGTAGATCTTGACGAGGTCGCCCGCGCGCCCGGGGACGATCGAGTTCACGCCCACGCCCGCGAGGTACGCGCCGAGCACCGGCCGCCGCGGAACCCGCGTCTCCGGGTAGGAGGCCTGCAGGATGTTCCGCCAGGCGATCGAGCGGGCGACCAGCTTCGTCAGCTGGCAGCCGAGCGCGATCGCGACGGCGAGCCAGCCCACGTCGGCGAGCTGGTCTCCGAAGACCTTGAGCGCGTGAAAGAACTCACCCACGTCTTCGTAAACTTGCCCGAATGGAGCCGCTCTACAAGCCCGAGGGCGTCGAGGAGCGCTGGCAGCGCACCTGGGAGGAGGAAGGCCTCTACGGCGCGGAGCCGGGATCGGGGCGCGAGACGTTCGTCGTCGCCCACCCCCCGCCGAACGTCACCGGCGCGCTGCACACCGGCCACGCGCTGCAGATCTCGCTGGCGGACGCGCTCGTGCGCTGGCACCGCATGCGCGGTTTCGAGACCGCCTTCCTGACCGGCTACGACCACGCCGGCATCTCGACGCAGAACGCCGTCGAGAAGCACCTCGTCGAGCAGGGCACGTCGCGCGAGGAGGTCGGCCGCGAGCGCTTCGTCGAGATCGTCTGGGACTGGCTGCGCCAGTACGGCGGCACGATCATGGGCCAGTTCCGGCGGATGGGCGCCTCGATGGACTACCGGCGCGAGCGCTTCACGATGGACGACGCCTACGTCCGCGCGGTGATGCGCTTCTTCGTCCACCTCTACCGCAAGGGCTGGATCTACCGCGCCAACCGGATCATCAACTGGTGCCCGCACCACGAGACGGCGCTCTCCGACCTCGAGCTCGTCCACGAGGAGGTCGACGACGCGCTGACCTACATCCGCTACCCGTTCGCGGACGATCCGGAGCACGGCGTCACGATCGCGACCGCGCGGCCGGCGACGATCCTCGCCGATGTTGCCGTCGCGGTCGCCCCGGATGACGAGCGCTGGCGCGACGCCGTCGGGCGCGAGGTGGTGGTGCCGTTCGTCGAGCGGGTCGTGCCGGTGATCGAGGACGAGCGGGTCGACCCCGAGTTCGGCACCGGCGCGCTGAAGGTGACGCCGGGGCACGACCCGATGGACTTCGAGATCGGCCGCGTCCACGAGCTGCCCGAGCTGACGGTGATCGGCCCGGACGGCCGGATGAACCAGCAGGCGGGCGAGCTGGCCGGCCTGACGCAGGACGAGGCGCAGGAGCGGATCCTGGCGTGGATCAAGGAGCGCGGGCAACTCGTCGAGCGCGAGAGCTACCGCCACTCGATCGCGCTCTGCGAGCGCTGCAAGTCGCGCATCGAGCCGCTGATCTCGCTGCAGTGGTGGTGCCGGATGGACGAGCTGAGGCAGCCGGCGCTCGCGGCGCTGCAGGCAGGCCGCGTGCGCTACCACCCGCACTCGCAGCACCGGTACGCGATCGACTCGCTCGAGAACGCACCCGACTGGAACATCTCGCGCCAGATCTGGTGGGGCCACCAGCTGCCGGTGTGGGAGTGCCCGGACGGGCACCTGACGGTCGAGGAGACCGAGCCGGAGGCGTGCGCCGAGTGCGGGTCGACCGAGCTGACGCGGAGCGAGGACGTGCTCGACACGTGGTTCTCGTCGGCGCTCTGGCCGTTCGCGATCCTCGGGTGGCCCGAGCGGACGCCGGAGCTCGAGGCCTGGTACCCCGGCACGCTGAACACGACCGCGCGCGAGATCATCCGCCTCTGGGAGAACCGGATGATCTTCTCGGGGCTCGAGCTCCAGGGCGAGATCCCCTTCGAGACGGTGATCATCCACACGACGGTGCTCGCTCGCGACGGACGGCGGATGTCGAAGAGCCTCGGCACCGGCATCGATCCGCTCGAGCTGGTCGCCGAGCACGGTGCCGACGCGACCCGATACGGCTTGCTGAAGCTGACCTCGTCGCAGGACGTGCGCTTCTCCGAGGGCGCGATCGAGGAGGGGCGAAAGCTCGCGAACAAGCTCTGGAACGTCGCCCGGCTGATCCTCGCGAACGTCGGCGAAGCGCGGCCCGAGCAGCGGCCGCGGGCGCTCGAGGAGCGCTGGATCGCGTGGCGGCTCGACCGGGCGCAGGCCGAGCTCGACCGGCATCTGGCCGCGTTCGAGTTCTCGCAGGCGACGAGCGTCCTCTACCACGCGACCTTCGACGACTTCTGCGACTGGTACGCCGAGGCGATCAAGCCGCGGCTCTACGACGGCGACCAGGACGCGCAGGCGACCGCGCTCGCGAACCTCGAGCGGCTGCTGAGGCTCCTCCACCCGGTGATGCCGCACGTGACCGAGGAGATCTGGTCGAACCTGCCCGCCCGCGAGTCGCGGCTGATCCTGGCGCCGTGGCCGGAGGTCGTCGGCGCCGAGGACATGGGCGAGGAGTTCGAGCCGATCCGGACCGCGGCAGAGGTCTTCCGCCGCGCGGGGGTGCGGCCGCAGCTCGCGGAGGAGCAGCAGCGGATCTTCGATGCCGTCGTCAAGCCCGACCGCGCGAGGGCGGACGGTGGCAACGTCGAGGCGGAGGCCGAGCGGCTGCGGGCGGAGATCGCGCGGGCCGAGGGGATGCTCGCGAACGACCGCTTCGTCCAAAATGCGCCCGGCGAGGTGGTCCAGGCCGAGCGCGAGAAGCTCGAGCGCTACCGACGCGAGCTGGACGCGCTCGGTGTCTAGCGTCGCCTGGCTCGAGTCGCTCTCGCCGTGGCCGGAGGAGTTCGGCCTCGGCCGGATGCGCGCGCTGCTCGCGGAGCTCGGCGAGCCGCAGCGGGCGTACCGCGCGATCCACGTCGTCGGCACCAACGGCAAGTCGACGGCGACGCGGCGGGCGGCCGCGTTTCTGATCCGCGAAGGCCTGAGCGCCGGCGCCTACACCTCGCCCCACGTGACCGGGTGGAGCGAGCGCATCCAGGTCGACGGCGAGGACGCCGACCTCGAGCGCGCGCTCGAGCGCGTGCGCGAGCCGGCCGAGCGGCTCGGCGCGACCCAGTTCGAGGTGCTGACGGCAGCCGCGCTCGCCGAGTTCGAAGCGGCCCGGGTGGACGTGGCGGTCGTCGAGGCGGGGCTCGGGGGACGGCTCGACGCGACGAACGTGCTCGACGCCGAGGTCGTCGCCCTGACCAACGTCGCGCTCGACCACACCGACGTACTCGGCGACACGCGAGAGGCGATCGCGGCCGAGAAGCTCGCCGTCGTCGCGCCGGGCGCCACCGTCGTGGTGGGCGAGGCGGAATGGGAATCACACGTGCGCGCGCGAGGGGCGGCCGGCCTCGTCCTCGCGGCGGACGTCGGCCGGGCGGCCGCCGAGGCGCTGCTCGGCCGGCCGCTCGGCGGCGACGTCGACGTGGCGCTGCCGGGCCGCCTCGAGCAGGTCGGCGACGACGTCTTCGCCGGCGCTCACAACCCCGCCGGCGTCGAGTGGCTGCTCGCGCGCCTGCCGCGGCGGGACTACGTCGTCCTGGCCTCGATCCTCGCCGACAAGGACGGCGGCGCGATGCTGCGCGCGCTCGCCGCCGCCGGCGACACGCTCGTCGCGACCGCCTCGCACAGCGCCCGGGCGCTTCCGGCACGCGAGCTCGCACGTCTCGCCGCGCCGCACTTCGGCGCGGTCGAGGCGGTCGCCGACCCCGTCGACGCGCTCGATCGCGCGCGTGAGCTCGCGGCCGGGCGCCCCGTTCTCGTCACCGGATCGCTGTACCTCCTGGCCGACCTCATCGTCCGACTCGAGCACGTACCATGGGTCAGCTCGGCGAGCGCCTGAGCGTCTTCGCTGTCGCCGTGATCGTCGTCCTGGCGATCGTCGGCCTAGCGTTCGGCGCCGGCTACCTCGTCGGGAAGCTCCTTCTCTGAGGAGACGCGCTTGACCCCGGTAGCAAGCAACGGACTGTTCGGCTTCTTCAGCCACAGCACGTGGATCGTGGTCCGCAACCTGTCGCTGTTCATCGTCGCGGTCTTCTGGCTCGCGACGGCGTTCTGGGTCTACAAGGACGCGCGGCGGCGGATCGAGGATCCGTGGCTGGTCGGCATGGCGGTCGTGCTCGGGCTCGTGCCGCCCTTCATCGGGCCGCTCGTCTACATGCTCTTCCGGCCGCCGGAGTACCTCGAGGACGTACGCGAGCGCGAGCTCGAGATGAAGGCGATGGAGCAGCGGCTCGCGCGGCGCGACCTGCACTGTCCCGTCTGCCGCGCGGAGGTCGACCCGGCGTTCCTCGTCTGCCCCGTCTGCACGACGCGGCTGCGCCAGGCCTGCCGCAACTGCAAGCAGCCGCTCGAGGCGCTCTGGCAGGTGTGCCCGTACTGCGAGACGCCCGTCGAGCCGGCGGCGGTCGAGCAGCTCGGCGACACGCAGGCGCTGACGCCTCCTCGCCGCGAGCGCCGCGGAGCCTAAGCCCACGCCGCTTGGAGGACGGCTGGGTTTCCCGGGCGTCCGGTTAGACTCGCCGCCGAGATGGCGGTCGAGCGCACACTGGTGCTGATCAAGCCGGACGCGGTCGAGCGCGGGCTGGCCGGCGAGATCCTGGCGCGCTTCGAGCGGCGCGGCCTCGAGATCCGGGAGGCGCGGCTCGTCCAGGTAGACCGCGAGCTCGCGGAGCAGCACTACGCCGAGCACTCGGAGAAGCCGTTCTTCGGCGAGCTCGTCGAGTTCATCACGTCGACGCCCACGCTCGCGCTCGCGCTCGAAGGCGAGTCTGCGATCACCGTCGTCCGCACGACGATGGGCGCGACGAACCCGGCCGAGTCGGCGCCCGGCACCATCCGCGGCGACCTCGCGCTCGCGATGCCGAACAACCTGGTGCACGGCTCCGACTCGCCGGAGTCGGCCGAGCGCGAGCTGCAGCTCTGGTTCGGGTGAGCGAGCCGGATTACGTCGCGATCAACCGCGAGGGCTGGACGCAGGCGAACGCGGAGTACACCGACCGTCAGGCGGACGGCGCGTGGACGCAGGAGGAGATCACCTGGGGCCAGTGGTCGCAGCCCGAGCGGGAAATCCGGATCCTGCCGCCGCTCGAGGGCAAGGACGTGATCGAGCTCGGCTGTGGCACGGCGTACTTCGGCGCGTGGCTCAAGCGCCTCGGAGGCGCCCGCCGGGTCGTCGGCGTCGACGTGACGCCGGCGCAGCTCGAGACGGCGCGGCGGCTCGACGAGCAGCACAGCGTCGGGCTCGAGCTCGTCGAGGCGAACGCGGAGGACGTGCCGCTTCCGGACGACTCGTTCGACCTCGCCTTCTCCGAGTACGGCGCCTCGCTCTGGTGCGACCCGGCGAAGTGGATCCCGGAGGCCGCAAGGCTGCTGCGGCCCGGCGGCGAGCTCGTGTTCATGCGCGGCACCACGCTGCGGATCCTGTGCGCGCCCGACGAGGGGAAGACGAGCGACCGCCTGGCGCGGCCCCAGCGCGGGCTCTACAAGCTCGTCTGGGAGGACGACGACCCGGGCGTCGAGTTCCATCCGGGCACCGCCGACATGCTCGGGATCCTGCGCGACAACGGCTTTCAGCTCCTGGATCTGCGCGAGCTCTTCGCGCCCGAGGAAGCCGACGAGCACGAGTACTACGACGACCCCCCGGTCGCGTGGGCCAAGCAGTGGCCGGCGGAGGAGATCTGGCGGCTCCGCCTGCAGCCCCGCTGATCCTGGCGTCGACCTCGCCGCGGCGGCGGCAGATCCTCGAGCAGCTCGCGATCCCGTTCGACGTCGTCGCGCCGGCGTACGAGGAGACGGAGGGCGACCCGGTCGCGCACGCAGTCGGGAAGGCGCGCGCGGTCGCGGCCGCGGCCGGCGACCGGCCGGTGCTCGGCTGCGACACCGAGGTGCTCTGCGGCGGCCGCGTGTACGGCAAGCCGGAGACGGAGTCGGAGGCCGAGGAGATGCTCGACAGCCTGGGCGGCAGGACGCACGAGGTGGTCTCGGGCCTCGCGCTCCTGACGCCCGCGTGGGAAGAGGTGCATCGCGAGGTGACGCTCGTCACCTTCCGGCCGCTGACGCCGCGCGACCTCGCGCGCTACGTCGCGAGCGGCGAGTGGCAGGGCCGGGCCGGCGGCTACGCGATCCAGGGCCTCGGCGCCTCGCTCGTCGAGCGCATCGAGGGCGACTACCTCAACGTCGTCGGCCTGCCCGCGGCGCTGCTGGTGCGCCTGCTGGCCGGGCGCTTCGCCGGCGTCTACGGCTTCGGCTGACCGCCTACCATTGGTCGCTCCGTGAGACGGCACCCGGCGCTGATCCCGCTCTCGCACGACCACCACCACGCGCTCGTGCGGGCCCGCCGCGCGCGCCTCGCAGCCGACGCGGACGCAGGCGAGCGTCTGCGGGCGGCTGACGAGACCGTTCGCTTCTTCGAGGCCGAGACGCTCGAGCACTTCCGCGAGGAAGAGGAGCGGCTCTTTCCACTGCTAGCCGGAGGGGGCGACCCGCCGACGCTGGTCGTGCGCGCCCTCACGGACCACTGTGTGCTGCACGCGGCGATCGAGAGGCTCCGCGAGGGGCTTGCGGGCGGCGAAGTCCCGCCCGAGGCGCTGCGCGAGCTCGGCGAGCGGTTGGAGGCTCATGTCCGGCTCGAGGAGCGGGAGCTGTTCCCGCTGCTGGAAGAGCGTGCGGCGGCTAGCCTCGCGGCGCTCGAGCCGCACGCTGCGGCGGACGCGTCGGAGATCGAGCTCGTCCGCGCCGCGGACCTCGACGGCAGCGGCCCGCTCTGGGGGACGGCGACCGAGGACCTGAACACGACGCTGCTCGCCTGGGGTCCCGGGCAGGGCACGCCCGACCATGTCAACGCCGAGCGCGACGTCTTGCTCGCGGTGCTCGACGGCGAGGGGGCGCTGGACGTCGACGGGCGGGAGCACGTGCTTGCCGCCGGCACCGTCGTGGTGATCCCCAAGGGCTGTCGGCGGAGGGTCTCGGCGGGGGCTGCGGGGCTGCGGTACGTGACGGCCCACCTCAGGCGGCCGCCGCCGCAGATCTCGCGCGCGGGCGGCAGCTAGCCCGGCTGCTCGCCGCTGACGAGCGCGTACAGGCTGTCGTGCTCCTCGCGGCAGGCGGGGCAGCCTTCGAGGTGCGCCCGCAGGCCGGGAACCGCCGCGTCGGCGTCGGCGCCCGAGAGCTCGAGCTCGACGTAGCGGTCGAGCTGCTCGAAGCACGCGTCGCAGCCGAGCTCCGGCCCGGCCGGGCCCAGGAGCCGGTGCAGCGCCTGCTCGGCATCGCGTCGTTCGGTCATCGCTCCTCCAGGTGCGCGAGGCCGCGCTCGGCCAGGTGGGCGCGGAGCTTGCGCCTCGCATCGTGCAGGGTCTTGTACAGCGCGCCGCGGCTCGTGCCCAGGCGATCCGCGACGACGTCGATGGGAACGCCGTTGACTGCCAGCGAGACCAGGACGGCGCGCTGGTGCGGGGTCAGCAGCTCGTCGATCCCCGCGCGCACGGCCTCCACCAGCTCGCGCTGCTCCGCCTCGGCCTCCGGCTGCAGGCTCGCGCTCGAGAAGACGCTCCAGTCCTCGGGCTCGAGCGGCACCTCGCGGTCCTGCCACGCCCGCTTGCGCAGCTTCACGGACGCCTCGAGGAGCGCGAACTTGTAGGCCCAGGTCGTGAACCGGCTCGCCCCTCGGAAGTCGTCGAGTCGGCGCAGGACGCTCACGAGCGCGTCGTCGGCGGCCTGCGTGGCCACGTCGTCCAGATCGTCGCCGCGCAGGTGCGACAGCGCCGGCCGGCGGCGGGAGAGCTCGAAGCGCGCCGCACGCAGCAGCAGCGCGTGCAGCTCGGCGACCGCCTCGTCGCGCGTGGCTGCGTCGGCCGCGCGCAGGGTGTCGAGCCAGCGGCGCGAGTCGGGATCGAGCTGCGGGGAGGGCGCGATGGTGAGCCGCGACGTCTGCTCCACGCACCCGACCGTATCGACGCGGGTGCTCACGCCGCCGGTTCTCCCTCCAGCGGCGCGAGGATCCGGACGGCGAGCGCCGGCGGGCAGCCACGCTCGACCAGCTCGATCAGGGCGTGCAGGTCGTAGCGGCGATTCGCGGCGACGAAGCCGGCGAGCGGCCGCTCGAACCCGGCGGCGACCAGCTGGTCGCGGCGCCAGCGGAAGAGCTCGTCTCCCGCCGGCGCCATGGTCGTGGTGGTCTGCACGCTTCGTTGGTGTCGGCCCGGCGGCGATCCTTACCGGAATCGCTTGGGGAACTGGTCGATCACGCCCTCGGAGAGCAGGTCGGCCATGTGGAGGATGTGCAGGTGGACGCGGTCGTAGGCGGCGACGTCCCCCGTCCAGTCGCCCTGCAGGTGGGCGACCGCCTCCTGCGTCGTCAGCGCGAGGTGCATGTGCATCTCGTCCTTCATCTCCTCGAGCCCCCAGAAGCGCGGGTTGACGCTGTGCAGCGCCGCCGCGATCTGGTCGGCGTTGGCCGTCCAGCGCGCCTGCGCGTCGGCGAGCTTCGCCGCGTCCCCGGCCTTGGCCGCGGCGATCACGTCCGCCGCGATCAGGATGTGCTCGCGCAGGAGCGCCGTCAGCGCGTGGGCGGCGGCGGCTCCGTAGTAGGGCTCGAACGCGTTGCCGATGTCGACCTGGTTCTGCAGCAGGCGCGCCACCGTCGCGTCGGTGTCGGGTGTGCCTCCCTCGAGGCTGATGATCGCCAGGCGCGTCCACGTGATGTGGTCCTCCCAGAGCTTGCGCATCTGCATCTCGAAGGCGACCGCCTCCGGTGTCAGGTGGGCGCGGCCGTTCTCGTGACTTTGTGCGGCGGGGTTGCCGTGCGCCTGGGCCATGTTCATCCCGCCCGAGAGCGCGAGCGCCACGAGGGCGCTGAACGTCGCGATCAGCAGGGTCAGCGGCAGGGGAATGGGACGCCTGGTCATGTGAGCCTTCCTTTCGGTTGCGTGAGTGAGAGCGATGCCCGCAGGGGGCCGCAGGCGGAGACGGTGAGCGCGAGCGCCGCCGCCTCGATCGCCTTGGTCGCGAGCGCGAGCCCCTCGACGGGGTCGACGTCGGGATGGACGACCGGGATCCCGGTGGTGACGGCCAGCACGTAGCTCCCGATCAGTCCGGCGAAGACGAGCGCCGCCGCGAGGAACGCGCGCTCGCCTGGGCGAAGCGTGAGCACGACGGCGAGCACGCCCAGCACGACGGAGGCGGCGACGAAGCCGATGCCGGCGGCGGTCGTCTCGCGGAAGTGGTCGGGCGCGAGCGCCGCGTGGATGCCGGCGCTGACCGCGCAGGCGACGATCACGCCGTCGGTGCGGAGCTCGGCGGCGCTCATGTGACGATCACCGTCCCCTGCATGTCGTGGCTGTGCAGGGTGCACTCGTAGTGGTAGGTGCCCGGCTTCGGGAACCGGATCGAGACGCTGTCCCCGCGCCCGACCTTGTGGTCGGCCTGGCCGTCGACCCGGACGGTGTGGGTGAAGTTGTCCCGGTTCGTCCAGGTGACGGTCTCGCCGGCCTCGATCCGGACGACGTCCGGGCTGAAGCGGTAGCTCTTGACCATCGTCACCTGGTCGGTCGCGACCGGCTTGCCGTGCGCGCCGCCGCCGCAGCCGGCCGCCAGGAGCGTCGCGGCCACGGCCGCGGCGGCGGGGAGGAGCATCCGGGTCACCGGGCCGTCGCCTCCAGCGCGGGCCTGCGCACGACCGTGACGACCGCGCCGGCGAACACGAGCACGAACGCGGCGAGGTCGAGCACCTCGGCGATCGTGTGCGCGAACAGGAAGACGGTCCAGTCGAGGTGGTAGGTCATGTAGACGAGCTCCGCCGCGCCGAAGAGCGAGAAGGCGACGCCCAGCAGGGGCTGCTCCCGCTTGAAGGCGAACCACGCGAAGCTCGCGCCGATCGTGAACGCCGCGATGTGCACGGCGAGGAAGAACGAGGTCGGCAGCTCGTTGATCCAGCTTCCGTAGGGCATGTGCTCCTCCTTGCGAGTCGATGTCGGAGGAGTTGGTGCCGGCGGGCGCCGCGTTCTTACCCGCACGTTGCGAGGTTTTTCGCGTGCGCCGCTA
>DASSMZ010000248.1:0-7934 GCA_035688325.1 Gaiellaceae bacterium | reverse complement strand
TTTTTCGTAGCGCGTGAGCTTCATCACGGCATCCTCGCAGCCATCCAACCCGGTGTCAGACGGGTGCCGGGAACGTGACGCTTTCGTGACAGAACTGCAACGGCGGCGCGTGACGACCGGCATTCCGCGCCGTGCCGGCGTTCTGCACGGTGTCAGACACCGTGATCGCGCGGCGGAAGCTACGCGGCGGCGAAGCGCTTGGCGGCCCGCTCGCGCTTGCGAGCGGCCTCGACCTCGCGGTCCTTCGGCGCCGCGTTCGTGACGAGCCCGGCGAGCAGGCGCTCGGTCGCTGCGGCGACCTCCTCCACGGCGCGGTCGAACGCCGCCTCGTTGGCCTGCGACGGCTTCGTGAAGCCGCTCACCTTGCGCACGTACTGCAGCGCCGCGCCGCGGACCTCGTCGTCGGTGGCGGGCGGCTCGAAGTTGAAGAGCGTGTGGATGTTCCGGCACATGCCCTGCATGCTACGCGCCGATGGAGCGCTGGCTGCTCGTGCGCGGAACGGGCGAGCGCCCGCTGCCGGAGCGGGTCGGGCCGGACGCGCTGCGGCGGCATTCGTCGACGCGGCGGCCGAGCGTGCAGCGGGGCGATCTCGCCGTCTGCTACGCGTCGCGCTGGCAGGTGGTCTTCGCGCTCGTCGAGGTCTCCGGCGATCCCGAGAACGACCCGCAGCGCGAGCGCTGGCGCTGGTCGTTCCCGCTGCGGCCGCTGCTCGTCGTGCGCGACCTGCGCGAGGCGCCGCCGGTCGAGGCGGCCGGCGTGTTCCCGCGCAGCCTCGGGCGCCACTCGTACGTCCGGCTCACGCTCGAGCAGTACGACGCCGCCCGCGAAGCGCTCGAAGCGTGCTGCTGACGCAGGCATTTCTCATTTGCAAGCCAGCGGTTTAGGATCGAACGCATGATCAAGAGAGCGCTATTCACCGTGATCGCGGCGGCGGCTTTCGGGCTCGTCGGAACCGCCCCCGCGCTGGCAGCACAGCCGTACCCGCTCAACTTCCAGACGTTCCACCTGGGGTCACCCGACTCGACGAGCGGCGTCGTCTACTCCGACGCAGGAGTAAGCCTCGCCTCGAGCGGCCTCAGCGGGCCGTACCTCTACAGCGATCCGTTCGCCAACTACTCGGGCGACGGCGCCGACGGCAGCGGCAACTACCTCTACGGCACGTGGACGTCCCCGGTCACGACCCTGAGCTTCGGGTTCAACGAGCTCGTCTCGTCGTGGAACGCCACCACGCCCGCGGGCACGTGGATCCAGGTCGAGGTGCAGCCGCTGATCGACGGCAAGGGCTGGGCCAAGTGGTACATCCTCGGCCGCTGGTCGTCGCGTGACGACACCTTCCACCGCACCTCGGTCGGCGGCCAGGGCGACTCGAACGGGTTCGTCTCGATCGACACCTGGTTCGCGAAGGACCACCTCGCGCTCGCGTACCGCCTGCGCGTGACGCTCTTCCGCAGCACGACCACGACGGAGTCGCCGAGCCTGACGCGCCTGAGCGCGATCGCGATGAACCTGACGAACCAGAAGGGCAGCTTCCCGAGCGCCACCACGATGAACGGCACCGGGATCGACCTCGGCGTGCCGGGCTACTCGCAGGAGATCCACCACGGCGACTTCCCGCAGTACGACAACGGCGGCGAGGCGTGGTGCAGCCCGACCTCGACCTCGATGGTGGTTGCGTACTGGTCGCAGCGGACCGGCACGAACTACAACCCGACGCCGCAGGAGTACAGCTGGGTGACCGCGGCGCTGGGCGCCAACCACAACGACCCGTGGGTCGACTCCACGGCTCGCGAGGTCTACGACTACCACTACAACGGCGCCGGGAACTGGCCGTTCAACGCCGCGTATGCCGCCTCGCGCGGGCTCGTCGCCGACGTGACGGCGCTGCACAACCTGAAGGAAGCCGAGCCGTTCATCCAGGCCGGCATCCCGCTCGTGGCCTCCGTCGCGTGGAACTCGAACAAGCTCGACGGCGGCATCAAGAGCACGAACGGGCACCTGATGGTGATCGGCGGCTTCACCGGCAACGGCAACGTGATCACCTACGACCCTGCCTCGAGCGACGACACCGCGGTCCGGCACGTCTACGACCGCGCGCAGTTCGAGCGGGCATGGATCCCGGCCTCGGGCGGGATCGTCTATCTGATCCGGCCGTCCGGCTGGCCGACGCCTCCACTGGAAGCGAACAACACTCCGTAGGAACCGGCTCGGAGGGGCGCGGACGCCGCCGCGCCCCTCCGTTCGTTCGGCGTCGCTACCCGCAGAAGGTCGCGACGACCGTTCCCGTGCCCGGGTGACCCGGGTTCGCGGCGTAGCCCGGATCGGCCCTGACGACCACGATCTTGGCCCAGTGGCCGCTGACGGCGTTCCCCGACTTCGTCACGGAGCTCGCGACGAGCACGCCCATGTACGTGGGCACCGCGCTCGGCGGCGCGGAGCTGTTCCCCGGGCGGGTCGTGAACGAGCTGCCGCAGGTCGGCGCCGGGCTGCCGGCCGGAAGCGTCGCGACGTCGTCGGCGAAGCCCTTGAACGCGGCCGGCGCCGCGCCGCCGCTCAGGCCGTTGTCGCCGGCCCACTGGCTGCCCCACCAGTCGAGCGTCGTGCCCGGCAGTGCGGCGGCGACCGAGAGGTCGCCGAGCACGAAGGCGCCACGCTCCGGGAAGGCGAAGACGACGACGCTCGCGCTGTCGGACGACGGCCGGTAGTACGCGTCGCCTGCGAAGTCCGCGGTGATCGTCTTCGAGCCGAGCGTCGAGCCGGACAGGCTGGGGATGGTGCAGCTCACGGCGCCCGAGGCGTCGGTCGTGCCGGTGCAGCTCTGGCCGTCGAGCGTGAACGTGACCGACTGACCGGCCGGGCTCGGCGGCGCCGCGCCGGGGTCGGCGTCGTCGTCGTTCGCTCCGTCCTCGGCGAGCGTCGCCGAGACGGTCAGCGGCGACCCGGCGGCGGCGACCGTCGGCCCGGTGTAGGACAGCGTCGACTCCTCCCGCGCGATCGTGAACGGCCGCGCGTCGGAGCTGCCGAGGTAAACCGTCCCGTCGCCCCCGTAGGACGCCGTGACCGTGTACGGGCCGGGCGTCTGGGTGAGCGTGACCACGCAGGACGCGAGGCCGAGCGCATCGGTCGTGCCGGAGCACGACTGCGAGCCGAGCGAGAACGTGAGCGACCGCCCGGCGAGCGGCGCGGCGGTGGCGGCGTCGACGAGGCTGCCGCCGAGCGTGACCGCGTCGTGGTAGTCGCCCGACGTCGCCCCCGTGTACGTCGTCGTCGTCGGCCGCAGCGCGACCGTGACCGTGTGGCTGACGGTGCTCTTCAGGCCGGCGTCGTCCTCGACCGTCAGCGTGACGGTGTACGTCCCGGTAGCGGCGTACGTGTGGCTCGGCGTCGCGCCCGAGGCGGTGCCGCCGTCGCCGAACGTCCACTGCCAGTCGACGACGTAGCCGCCCGTGTTGTTCGAGTGCGAGGCGCTCCCGTCGAAGCTCACCGGGTCGAGCGCCGGCGGCGAGGCCGGCGTGAAGCCGAAGAGCGCCGTCGGCGCGAGCGCGCCGAAGTTCGCGGAGCAGCCGGTGATCGAGTTGTCCCACTCGAGCTGCAGCTCGTACGGGTCGTGGTTGATCAGCTGGTTGTAGTTGCCGTTGGCGTTCGAGGCGATCTTCGTGCCGAAGTCGAAGTTGCACTTGTCGCCGTTCTCGCCGGTGCCGTTCGTGTCGAACCAGCCCCCGTTGTCGGGGTCGGTGATCGTCTCGTTGTGCTCGTGGCTGAGCACGTTCAGCTCGTGGTCGGTGACGTCGCCGTTCGGGCGCTTCGTCGCGTCGCCGCTGCCGCAGTGGTTGTCAGCGAAGCCGATGTACGGCTGATTGGCCCACAGCGTCTCGCCGTGGCCGGAGATGTTGAAGAAGCTGTGGTACGCGCAGTACCGGTTCGGCGTGGTGTTGAGGATGTTCCCGCACGACGAGAAGTCGTCGACGCAGGTCTCGACGTTGTCGGGCAGGACGAGGAAGTAGATGTTGTTCAGGCCGCGCGGGAGGCTGTTCGTCTGGATGAAGGAGTCCAGTTCGTTCGCCTCCTGCGTCTGCGTCAGGCAGACGGCGACCGTGCGACCGGCGCCGTCGCTCGTGGGGCAGCCCGACGGCGTCGCCGGGAAGGCGTTCGTGTCCGTCAGCGAGCCGCCGAACGTCTGCTGATACTGGATGAAGTTGCTCCCGGAGTCGCTGTACTGCGTGTCGGTTGCGTAGACGTTGGTCACGCGCCCGCTGTCGGCGGCGACGTCGGTGAAGAAGCGCTCGATCAGCGAGTGGTAGTTCGCGGTGACGGAGAAGCCGGAGGGCTGCCAGTAGACGACGTGGGTCGTGTGCGGCCCGAGCACGAGGCTGCCGCTGTGGTAGGTCATGTTGCAGGTCGGGTCCGGGCACACCGCGAACGGCACCAGCCTCCTCAGCGCGTGGCCGAAGCGGCTGCGGACGACCCGATGCGCACGACGCATGGGCCTGAGCTGGTGGCGGGACGCGCCCTTGCCGGCGACGTCCCAGGCGATTCCCAGCGCCGGCCCCATCACGTGGCGGCGCTTCGACGCCGCGCTCGCGGTCGGCGCGGCGACGGCTACGAGGGCACAGGCGAGCGCGAGCAGCGCCAGGAGCGGCGCTGTGCGGGCGAACGGTCTCTGCTGCGGCATTCGAGCTCCTCTCCACCGCGCCCGTTCTCCCCGGGTGCCGGGCGGCGGCACGGTCGACGGACGGCGTGGGATCGTTTCGAAGCTGCCGCAGCCGGAGCCCGCTCCCAACGCTCCCCCGAGCGTTGCGCTGTCACGAAGCTCATGGCTCCTCCACGTCGCCGACCACGCGGGGGCGCGCGGCCTTCCCTGACGTTAGGCGGCTTCGCGGCGTAGTCAAGCCGTGACGTCACTGTTGCGAAACCGTCACAGAAGCGGCGTACGGTCGATCCATGAGGCGAACGGTCTTCGCGGCCGCCCTGCTCGCCGGCGCGATCGCGGGCTCCGTGGCGGCGGAGCCGTCGGTACCGGCGGAGGCGGCGCCGCCGATCCTGTTCGCCGCCGACAACGAGCCGGCGCTGAGCGGCGACATCTTCCGGCTCGACGCGAACGGCCACCTCGTGAACCTGAGCAAGAGCCCCTTCGCCGACGAGTACCCGCTCGTCTCACCGGACGGACGGCGGGTCGCCTTCGTCAGCGAGCGCGGCGGCGGGCCCGGCATCTACGACGTCGGAATCGACGGCGCTGGCCTGCGGCGCCTCGACCCGCCGCCGCACCAGATCGGCACGAGCACGCTCACCCCGCAGCTCGCGTGGTCGCCGGACAGCAGGCGCCTCGCCGCCGTGACCGGCGACTTGAAGTCGACTCTGCGGATCCTGGAGCCGGGGCATACGCCGAAGGTGCTGACGCGAAGCAGGTTCCTCTTCGCCCCGACGTGGTCGCCCGACGGCAGGCTCCTGACGATCCGAAGCCTGCCGGGCTCCGCGCGGGTCGAGCTGGCCTACACGCGCTCCGGGCGGCTCGCCTGGCAGATCCCTGCGACGGGGACCGTGAGCTGGTCGACGCAGGGCGTGCTCGCGATGATCGGGACCGCGCGCGTCAAGATCTACGACGAACGCGGCCGGCTGCGCTTCTCCGCTTCGGCGCGTGCGGCCGCGTGGTCGCCCGACGGCACCCGGCTCGCGACGGTCGCCGGCAGAGCACTCGTGGTGCGAACCGCGGCCGGGAACGTCCTCCTGACGAAGCCGATTCACGGACTGGGCGAGAGCGTCGACCTCTCGTGGCTGGACAACCGGCGCGTCCTCGTCTACCTCTACCCGCGCGTAGCCGGCGTCGACATCGCGACAGGGAAGGTCTTCGCAGGCTCCCAGCGCTACTTCTACGGCGTGCGCTCTCCGGACAACCGGCTGTTCGCCGAGACTCGACGACGCGGCTCGCGATTCGCCGTTCAGGTCGAGCCACTGCCACACGGCTCGACCCGCGTCTACGGCACGGTCGGCGGTTGCATGGACGACGGCGTGTTCGAGGTCGCGTTGACGAACCTGCAGTTCGTTCCGGAGCGGCACTCCCTGGTCTACGAGAGCTACTGCGCCGAGCCGCTCGAGGGGCTCTACGCGGTCAACGCCGACGGCACCGGCCTCACGCGGCTGACGCACGACCGGAAGCACGACACCCAGCCGTCGTGGTCGCCAGACGGGACGCGGATCGCGTACACCCGCTACGACGCCGTCGGCACGAGCTGCAAGGGCTGCCCGGGCTCGCTCGTCGTCGCCGACGCGGACGGCTCGGACCCGCGCGTACTCTTGACGCCAACGGGTGACGACACCGCGGACACGAGCCCCAGCTGGTCGCCAGACGGGAAGCAGATCCTTTTCTCTCGCTGGTCGCTCACGAAGAACAGCGGGCTCTACGTCGTCCCGGCTGCCGGCGGGACCGCACGAGATCTCCACATCGAGGGCTTTGACGCCGTCTGGGGGCCGTCGCGCATCGCGTGGACCGACTCCGAAGGAGAGACGACCGCGCTTTGGACGGCACTGCCGGACGGCACGGATCGGGAGAAGATCGCGCAGGCGTCGCCGGCGCACCCGGCGTGGTCGCGCGACGGGCGTCTCGCCTACGCGGACACCTCCAAGAACGGCATCACGATCGTCTCGGGCAGCGCGAAGCAGCACGTCGCGCTGCCGTTCATCGAGATCGCCTCGCTCGCCTGGTCACCCGACGGCACGCGCTTCGTCGTGGTCGGCGTGACGAAGGGGGCCGCGGTCAACGATGTCTACACGGTGCGGACCGACGGGACCGGGCTGCGGCGCCTGACGAAGAACATCGAGGCGTACGCGGCGAGCTGGCGCTAGAGCCAGTCGCGGAGCGGCACGCTCGCCGAGAGCGCCGAGAAGTCGCCGCCGTCGTGGATCGCCGCAGCCGCGTCGGCGAACGCCTTCACCGCGACCCAGGTGAGCCCGCCGCCGACGCTGACGCGCTGCGCGCCCGCCTCCGCGAGCTCGGCAAAGGTGAAGGTCGGCCGCGCGAGCACGTTGACCGGCTTGGCGACCGCGCCGCAGACCGCGCGCACCTGCTCCACGCTGCTCAGGCCCGGTGCGTAGAGCACGTCGGCCCCGGCCGCCTCGAAGGCCTGCAGCCGCGCGATCGCGTCGTCCAGATCGGGATTCCCGCGCAGGAGGCCCTCGGCGCGCGCGGTGAGGACGAACCCCGTGGCGCGGGCGGCCTCGACGGCCGCGGCGACCCGCTCGACCGCGTGCGCCATGTCGTAGATCCGCTCGTCGCGCGGGTCCCAGTCCTCGATCGAGCCGCCGGCCGCGCCGGCCTCCGCTGCTCGCGTGACGGCCCTCGCCGCGTCCTCCGGCGTCGGCCCGTAGCCGTTCTCCAGGTCGGCCGAGACCGGCAGCTCCGTCGCCTCGTTCAGCTCGGCGACGTGAGCCGTGACCTCGTCCAGGGTCACGTTCCCGTCGAGCCGGCCGAGCGTGAACGCGAACCCCGAGCTCGTGGTCGCGAGCGCGCGGAAGCCGAGCGCCTCGAGCACGCGAGCCGAGCCGACGTCCCACGGGTTCGGGATCACGAACGGCTCGTCCTCGTGGAGCGCGCGGAACGTCTCGACCTTGCTCACGACGCCAACCATACGATCGCGGCGTGGAGCGCGCGGTGGTGCTGGTCGAGGGAACGAGCGACAAGGTCGCGCTCGAGACGCTGGCGCTGCGGCGCGGCCGCGACCTGGCCGCGGAGGGCGTGGCCGTCGAGGCGATCGGCGGCGCGCAGGCGATCCGGCGGGCGCTCATGCGACACGCCGGCGCGCGGCTCGTCGGGCTCGTCGACGCCGGCGAGGTAGAGGCGTTCCGGCAGGCGCTCGACGACGTGCTCGTCTGCGACCCCGACCTCGAGGGCGAGCTGATCCGGGCGCTCGGCGCCGCCGAGGTGCTCCGAGTGCTCGACACG
>DASSMZ010000146.1:0-8991 GCA_035688325.1 Gaiellaceae bacterium | reverse complement strand
CTGAAGGACGCCGGCATCCGGGCCGTCTACGCCAACGGCATGCCGACCGGCGGCGAGTGGTGGATGATGAGCGAGCTCAACCATCCGGACGACATCCGGCGGATCCGCGAGACGTACTTCTCGTCGGACGACGGCCTGCTCACCCTCGCCATGGCCGCCCGCCAACCCGGCAACGTGAGCGCCGACGTGGCGAAGCACGACTGGGCGCTCGCGCGCGAGCTCGGGATCATGATCAGCGTGCACGTCGGCATGCGGCTGCACAACCTGCACTACACGCCGGTGAAGGACATGCACGACCTCGGCCTCATGGGTCCCGACGTCTGTTACATCCACATGACCGACCTGACGGACGAGGAGCTCGACTGGATCGCCGAGACCGGCGGCAGGGCCTCGATCGCGCCCTACGTCGAGATGCTGATGGGGCACGGCCCGCCGCCGACGGGAAAGATGCTCGCGCGCGGGGTCCGACCGTCGCTCAGCGTCGACGTCGTCTCCAGCGTCCCCGGCGAGATGTTCACGCAGATGCGGACGGCGCTCGCCTACGACCGGATCTGCGAGTTCACCGACACGCCGGATGTCGCGTTCGCGCCGACGCTGACACACCGCGACGTGCTCGAGTTCGCGACGATCGACGGCGCGCGGACGATCGGGCTCGACGAACGCGTCGGCTCGCTCACGCCGGGCAAGCAGGCCGACATCGTGCTGCTGAAGGTGAACGCGATCAACACCGCGCCGATGGTCGACCCGATCGGCACGATCGTCGTCTTCTCCGACACCTCGAACGTCGACTCCGTCTTCGTCGCCGGCCGCGCCGTGAAGCGGAACGGCGCGCTCGTCGGCCACGACCTCGAGGGCGTCTACCGCAAGCTCGACGAGTCGCGGAACGCGATCCTGTCCAAGGGCGAGCTGCTGCCGGACTGGGCGGCGGAACCGGTCGCCGCCGGCTGATCTTCGGGGGCACGGGCCGTCCCGGCGGCGGCCCGTGCCCACCACCTCGAGACCCGGGAGAGCGAGATGGCTGCAGGCAGCGTCGTCATCGTCGGTGGCACCCAAGGACAGGGCCGCGAGCTCGCGCAGTCCTACGCGGAAGATGGCCGCGAGGTCGTGGTGACCGGACGTGACCAGCCCCGAGCGGATGCCGTCGCGCAGGAGATCGGCGCCGGCACCCGCGGCATCGGCTTCGATCTCGCCGAGCCGCACTCGATCGCCGAGTCTCTTGCCGGCGTGGGCGACGTCGACCACCTGATCCTTGCCGCGATCGAGCGTGACACCAACAGGGTGGACGACTACGACATCGACGCGGCGCTGCGGCTGGTCACGCTCAAGCTCGTCGGCTACACGGAGGTCATCCACGCGCTGAGGCCGAGGCTCCACGGCGACTCGTCGATCCTCATGTTCGGGGGCCTCGCGCGCGACCGGCCCTACCCCGGCTCGACGACCGTCACGACCGTCAACGGCGGAGTCACGAGCCTCGTCAACACGCTCGTGACCGAGCTGGCGCCGATCCGCGTCAACGCGATCCACCCGGCCATCGTGGGGGACAGCCCGCAGTGGGTCGACATGCCTGCGGAGCGGCGGCAGGCGCTCGTCGACCGGACGCCGATCGGGCGTCTCGTGACCATGGCCGAGGTGGTGGATGCATCGCGCTTCCTGCTCGAGAACCGGGCCATGAACGGCATCAACCTGAGGGTCGACGGCGGCTGGATGCTCTGGTGACGGAGGCGCCTCGCGCTCGATAGCGCCCACCGCCGCCGGCATCGCCCTCGGCGCGGCGGCCGGGTTCAACATCGCCAACGTCGGGCCCGCAGCGGACGTCCTCGCGCATGCCTACGGGGTTCACCTGGCGGCAATCGGGTTCCTGACGACGGCGCTGTTCGTGACCCACCTGGCGATGCAGATCCCCGGCGGGAGGCTCGTCGACCGCCGCGGCGCCTGGATCCTCGGGATGTGGGCGCTCGCCGCGGTGGTCGTCGGGAACGTGATCGCGCTCCTCGTTCCGTCGTTCGCGGTCGGGATCGTCGGCCGCCTGGTCGCCGGGTTCGGCACCGGAGTCGGGTTCGTCGCCGGCAGCGACTACGTGCGGGCGACGGTCGGCACCGCTTCGGCGCAGGGGCTGTACGGCGCGTCGGGCGTCGGCGGCGGCGGGCTCGCGCTCGCGGTCGTCCCGCTCGCCGTGCCCGCCCTCGGCTGGCGGGCGCCGTACGTGACCGCCCTCGTCTTCGCCGTCGCCGTGCTGGCGGCCCTGCCGCTCGCGCCTCGCGACCACAGGCGGGGAGCGCTCGAGCGCGGACGCATCGCCGACGTCGTCCACGACGGACGCCTGTACCCCCTGGCGGTCGCGCACAGCGCGTCGTTCGGGCTGAGCGTCGTGGCCGGGAACTGGGCGGTGTCGCTGCTCAGGGACGCCGGCTACAGCCGCGGCGTGGCCGGAGCCGTGGCGGCGCTGACCCTCCTCAGCGGCCTCGTCACCCGTCCGCTCGGCGGGCGGCTCGTCGAGCGCGCGCCCGGCCGGGCGGGGCTGTTGCTCGGCGGGAGCATGCTGGCGGCCGCGGCCGGCACGGTGCTTCTGCTGCTGAACCTCCCGCTGGGCGTGCGCGTCGTCGGCGCAGCGCTGCTCGGGCTCGCCGCCGGCTTTCCCTTCGCGGCCGCGTTCACGGGCGCGCAGCTGTTCCGACCGGCCGATCCCGGCGCTGCGGTGGGCTTCGTCAACAGCTGCGCGACGTTCGTGATCCTCGTCGGGACGCCGCTCGTCGGCCTCACCTTCGCCCTGCCCGGGGACGGCCGTGCGGGCTTCGCCGCGATCGCCGTCGCCTTCGCGCTGGCGTACTTCCCGGTCCGCCGCGCGGCGCTTCCTGAGCCCGCGTGACGGGGGGTATGCTCATTCCCTCGCCACCGACCGGGGAGGAGTGGACATGCTGAGCTTCGGCGTGACGGCCCTGCCGGACCCGCCCTACACGCGCCTCGTCGAGGTGCTGCACAACGGGGAGCGCAACGGCTTCGGGTACGGCTGGACGTACGACTCCCACATCCTCTGGCAGGAAAGCTACGCGCTGCTGCCGATCGCCGCCGTCCAGACGGAGACGATCAAGCTCGGCCACTGCGTCACGAACCCCGGCATTCGCGAGCCGACGATCACCGCGAGCTGGTACGCGACCCTGCACGACGTCTCCAACGGCCGCGCCGTGCTGGGCATCGGCCGCGGCGACTCCTCGCGCCGCGTCGTCGGGCTCAAGCCGGTGAGGGTCGACGAGTTCGAGCGGCGCCTCGTGATGATCAAGGACCTGATGAACGGCCGTCCGGTCGACTGGAACGGCAAGGAGCTCAGGCTCGAGTGGGTGCGCGAGGAGCTACCGGAGATCCCGATGTACGTCGCCGGCTACGGGCCGCGCGCGCTGGGCGTCGCCGGACGTGTCGGGGATGGCGTGATCATCCAGCTCGCCGACCCGCAGATCATCCAGTGGATCATGGCCACGGCCCGCGAGGCCGCCGAGGCGGCCGGTCGCGACCCCGCGGCGCTCAAGTGCATCGTCTGCGCGCCGAGCCACGTCACGGACGATCTCGCGGAGGCGCGCGAGCAGGTGCGCTGGTTTCCCGCGATGGTCTCGAACCACGTGATGGACCTGATCGAGCGCTACGGCGAGGACTCGGACGAGATCCCGTCGGCACTGACGGACTTCGTCAAGGCGCGCAAGTTCTACGACTACAAGGAGCACAGCCGCGTCGGCGCCAAGCACGGCGAGTTCGTCACGGACGAGATCTGCGACCGCTTCTGCGTGCTGGGGACGCCGGAGCAGATCACCGAGAAGCTGCGCGAGCTCGAGGGCATCGGCGTCGACCAGTTCGACATCTACCTGATGACCGAGCGCGCCGACGAGACGCTCGCCACATACGGCAGCGACGTGATCCCGCAGTTCACGGGCGTCGCGGCCTAGGGCGCCACGCGCTTCATCGGGACGAACACGACCGCGCCCTCGTAGCCGGCCGTGTAGACGGCGTACGCGACGCCGGGCGCCTCGACCTGCACGCCGACGATCGTGCGCGCCTGCGTGGTCAGCACGGTGTCCTTGCCGGTCGCGAGGCGCAGCACGTGCACGGTGCGCAGCTGCTGTCCGCCGGGCTTCGGCGCCGCGTAGACGGCGAGCCCGCCCTCGACGTCGAGCGACGCAGCGCCCTTCGCGGGATGGCGGGTGAAGAGCCGCTTGCCAGTACTCGCCGAGTAGACCTCGATCGCGTTCGCCTTCGTCAGGACCGCGAGGTAGCCGCCGCCGAGCGCCACCTCCTCCGGAGCTGCGGGCTCCACCCGCCGGAGCAGGGCGCCGGAACTGGAGTAGAGCGCGACCGACCCGTCCTGGCGCAGCACGGCGATCCGCGCGCCGTCGGTCGAGGCGACCCGGAGCGTCTGCGGCCCCGACGCGAGCGTGCGCAGGCCGCTCGTGATCGTGCGCAGGCGCGCCGCGTCGACCACCCCGCCGGCCGCCGTGCGCCAGTGGTTGACGGCGAGGAGCGAGCCGGAGCCGGCCAGGCCGTCGACCCAGCCGCCCACCCAGGGCTCGCCGGAGTCCCCGCCGCCGGTCCTGACGGCGGCCGCCAGCTTGCGCTCCTTCGGCCTCGGGAGCAGCGCCGTGTAGAGCTCGTCGCTCTTCTCGCTGTTCCCGCCCTGGTTCACGATCCACGCGACGCGGGAGCCCGCAATCGCCAGCTCGGCCACGCCCGCGCCGGTGCTCGTGATGTCGGCCTGGCAGGTCCCCTTGCCGCTCGCGGTCGTGACCGAGCCGGCGGCGACGTTCCAGGCATAGACCTTGTTGCAGCGGCCGACCCCGGGCGCGAGGTCGCCCCGCACGTCGTAGGCGATCCGTGGGCCGTCCATCGCGAGCGACTCGATCGGGCCGGCGGCCGGCCGCACCTTCGCCGGCGCCGGGGCGCCGGCCGCACCCGCCGCCAGGGCGAGCGCCGCGACCGGGATCAGCGCGAAGAGCTTCATCTCACGCCGAATGGTCGTCCGCGGACGTTAGGAGCGCATCAGCGGTTCCGCCCAGGCCGTAAGCGATCGGTAAGGCTTCCGTGAGCGAGCCGTTGTCGGATCGGCGTGGGTCGCAGCTGTTAGCCTCACTGCGCGTGAGGCGGAGGCACACACACCTGCTGGGCGCGGCCGTCGTCGTCGCCGTGCTGGCGGCCGTGGCGGCGGGCTGCGGCTCGACGAAGAAGTCTTCCGCCGGCTCGACCGGCACCACTGCGAGCAGCTGCGCGAAGGGCGACCTGAACCTCGTCACCCCGGGAACGCTGACCGTCGGCACGGACAACCCGGCCTTCCCGCCCTGGTTCGGCGGCACGCCGCACAAGCCGTGGCAGGTCAGCGACCCGCGCAGCGGCGAGGGCTACGAGAGCGCCGTCGCGTACGCGGTCGCGAAGGACCTCGGGTTCGCGAAGAACGAGGTGAAGTGGACCCACGTGCCGTTCAACACCTCGTTTGCGCCGGGGCCGAAGAACTTCGACTTCGACATCAACCAGATCTCGTACACGGCCGCCCGGGCGAAGCAGGTCTCGTTCAGCGACTCGTACTACGACGTCAACCAGTCGGTCGTGGTGAACAAGGGCACGCCGATCGCGAAGGTGACGACCGTCTCGGGCCTGAAGCCGTACTCGCTCGGGGCGCAGCTCGGGACGACGAGCTACCAGTTCATCAAGGACAAGATCAAGCCCTCGAAGCAGCCGTCCGTGTTCCCGTCGAACGCGGGCGCGGTACAGGCGCTCAAGAACAAGCAGATCGACGGGCTCGTGGTCGACCTGCCGACCGCCTTCTACGTCACCGCCGTGCAGGTCCCGAACGGGAGGGTGCTCGGGCAGTTTCCCGCCGAGCCGGGCGGGGAGCACTTCGGCATGGTCTTCGCGAAGGGCAACTCGCTCGTCAGCTGCGTGAACAAGGCGCTGACGACGCTTCGTAACGACGGGACGCTGCAGCAGCTTCAGCAGAAGTGGCTAGCGAAGGCGACCGGCGCGCCGACACTGAAGTAGCGTCGCGCCGCTCGCGGCTGCTCTCCGGCCTCCGCCTCGAGGCGGAGGGCGCGAAGGGCGTCGCGATCGCGCTCCTCAGCACGGTCGTCTTCGTGGCGGTCGTCGTCGTCGCCGTGACGCAGTCCGCCGGCTGGCCCGAGGTGCGGCGCACGTTCTTCGACTGGGGCGACATCTCGAGCTCGTTCCCGGACATCGCGAAGGCGTTCGTGCTGAACGTGAAGATCTTCCTCGTCTGCGAGGTGTTCATCCTCGTGCTCGCGCTCCTGATCGCGGTGCTGCGCAGCCTGCCCGGGCCCGTCTTCTTCCCGCTGCGCGCACTGGCGACGATCTACTCCGACCTGGCGCGCGGAGTCCCGACCATCCTCGTGATCGCGCTGCTCGGCTTCGGCGCGCCCGCGCTGCAGCTGACCGGCGTGCCCCGCTCGCGCGTCTTCTGGGCAGGCGTCGGCCTGATCCTCGTCTACAGCGGCTACGTCGCCGAGGTCTACCGCGCCGGGATCGAGTCGGTTCACCCGAGCCAGGAGGCGGCGGCGCGCTCGCTCGGGCTGTCGCGCTTCCAGGCGCTGCGGCGCGTGATCCTGCCGCAGGCGATCCGGCGGGTGATTCCGCCCCTCCTCAACGACTTCATCGGCCTCCAGAAGGACACCGCGCTCGTCGGCACGCTCGGCGTGATCGAGGCCTTCAACCAGTCGCAGATCGACTCGAACGCGACCTTCACCTACGGCGCCTACCTGGCCGCGGCGGCGCTCTTCGTCGCGATCACGATCCCGCTCGCGCGGCTGACCGACTGGCTGATCGCGCGCGACCGGCGCCGGCGCCAGGCGGGCGCCCTCGCATGACGGCCGTGCGGCTCGAACAGGTCTACAAGTCGTTCGGCGAGAACGAGGTGCTGCGCGGGATCGACCTGCAGCTCGCCGACCACGAGGTCGTCTGCCTGATCGGCGCGTCGGGCTCGGGCAAGTCGACGCTGCTGCGCTGCGTGAACCTGCTCGAGCGGCTCGACTCCGGTCGGATCTTCCTCGGCGACGAGGAGATCACCCGCAAGGGCGCAGACGTGAACGCCGTCCGCCGGCGGATCGGGATCGTCTTCCAGGCGTTCAACCTCTTCCCGCACATGACCGTGCTGCGGAACGTGACGCTCGCGCCGCGCGACGTGCTCGACCTCTCGCGGCGCGTCGCGGAGGAGCGGGCGCTCGAGCTGCTCGGCCGCTTCGGGCTCGCCGACCGTCGCGACGAGTACCCGGACCGCCTCTCCGGCGGGCAGCAGCAGCGCGTCGCGATCGTGCGCGCGCTCGCGATGCGGCCGGAGCTGATGCTCCTCGACGAGGTCACCTCCGCGCTCGACCCGGAGCTCGTCGCCGAGGTGCTCAACGTGATCCGCGAGCTCGCCGAGGGCGGCATGACGATGCTGATCGCCACGCACGAGATGGGCTTCGCCCGCGACATCGCCAGCCGCGTCTGCTTCCTCGACGGCGGCCTGATCGTCGAGGAGGGGTCGGCGGAGGAGATCTTCTCGCGCCCGACGGAGGCGCGGACACAGCAGTTCCTGGAGCGCATAATCGAGGCCGGCAGGCTCTAGAAACGGAGGTTCCCGATGGAAGCGACAGTCCCGTCCTACCCGGTGCAGTTCGACATCGACTACCCGGACCGCGACCTCAACCGGCTGACGACCGCCTTCCGGATCTTCATGGTGATCCCGATCGCGATCGTGCTCGGGACGCTCGAGGGCGGCACGTCCTCGTGGTCGAACAAGGCCGGCGACCAGTGGCACTGGGGCGCAGCGACGGCCGGGCTGCTGTTCTTCGGCCCGCTGCTGATGATCCTGTTCCGGCAGAAGTACCCGCGCTGGTGGTTCGACTGGAACCGCGAGCTGCTCCGGTTCGAGAACCGCGTCGGCGCGTACGTCGCGCTGCTGGACGACCGCTACCCGTCCACCGACGAGCATCAGTCGGTGCGGCTGGAGTTTCACTACCCCGACGCCGAGCGCGACCTGAACCGGTGGCTCCCGCTCGTGAAGTGGCTGCTGGCGATCCCGCACTACATCGTGCTCGTGTTCCTCTGGCTCGCGGCGTTCTTCGCGGTGATCTTCGCGTGGTTCGCGATCCTCTTCACCGGCCGGTATCCGCGCGGCCTGTTCGACTTCGTCGTCGGCGTCGGCCGCTGGACGAACCGCGTCACGGCCTACGCGTTCATCCTCGTCACCGACGAGTACCCGCCGTTCAGGCTGGCGCCGTGAGCGAGCTCGCCGTCCTCGACGTCGTCGGCTCCGAGCCGGAGGCGGAGATCATCCTCGCGCTGCTCCGCACCGAGGGGATCCAGGCGATCGCGCAGAAGACGAACTTCGCCGTCGGGCTCGCGGACGCCTCGTCGAGCGGCGCCGGCCCGCGCGAGATCCTCGTGCACGCCGAGAACCTCGAGCGGGCGCGCCGGATCCTGGAGGAGCAGCCCCCCGTCTAGGCGGCCACGCCGTCGAGCAGCGCCCAGTTCGCGGCGAGCGCCGCTTCGGCGAGCAGCACGAGCTGCGGGTCGTCGGCGCTCACGAGCGCCGCTCGCGCCTCGGCGGCGTGCTCGTGGTCGCGCTCGCCGTGGACGGCGAAGTACTCGACCCCGGGCGAGTCCTCCGAGAAGCCGTAGTGCTCGAGCAGTCCGCGGAGCTTCGTCTCCGAGATCGCCGGCTGGCCGGCCTCGATCGCGTACAGGATCGCGGCGGCGCCGAGCTCGTCGCTCGCGCCGGCCCAGGCATCCGCGCAGCAGCGGGTCTGCGGCAGCGGCTCTCGCTCCTCGCTGCCGAGCGCACCCGCGAACTCGTCCCAGAGCGCGATGTGCGCGGCTTCCTCGTCGGCGTGCAGCCGCGCCGTCCGCGCCGCGCGCGCCAGCGCCACGACCGCGTGCCGGTACTCGCCCGCGTAGCGCGCGAGCTCCTCGCGCGTCAGCTCGCCGGCTTCCCAGCGTGTGTAGAACGGATGCTGGAGCACGTTC
>DASSMZ010000203.1:0-6042 GCA_035688325.1 Gaiellaceae bacterium | reverse complement strand
GCTTCGCGCCCGCGGCGTCGGGATGGAGAACCACGGCGGGGAGCGGTGCACCCGCTCCCTGTGCGGGGCCCGGGGCAGGGTCGCCCGTCAGAAACGTCACGCCGACCGCCACCGCGCCCGCCAGCGAGAGCAGCGCAAGCGACCGCATGCCCAGCAGCCGTTTCAGGAACGAGTGCGCCGCAGTGCCGCGCATCGATGTGCGCTCGCTCGCCACGGTCGTGTCATCGGCACCGAGAGGCTGGAACCAGAGGGCGACCGGTGTGAATCGGGTATGAGCGGCTGGACGTTCCCCGTGCGGAGAAGGACAGGCCTCAGGCCGCAGCCTCCTGCCGCTGCAGAAGCGGAAGCTCGACGCGGACGGTCGTTCCCGTGCCGACTGCGCTCTCGAGCGCGATCCGGCCGCCGTGCCGCTCGACGATCGTCTTCGCGATCGCGAGCCCCAGGCCGGTGCCCGGGACCGCGGCCTCGGCGGCGCGCGAGCTGCGGAAGAAGCGCTCGAACAGCCGGTCCTGCTCCTCCGCCGGGAGGCCCTCCCCGGTGTCCTCGACCTCGATCACGGCCGAGCCGTCGGCCGCCGTCACTCGCACGTCGACCCGCCCGCCTTCCGGCGTGAACTTGAGCGCGTTCGAGACGAGGTTGTCGAGCACCTGCGCGAGCCGGGCCGGGTCGCCGTCGAGCGCGGGCAGCCGCTCCGTCTGCGCGCGGAGGTCGATCCGCTTCGCTCGCGCCGTGGGCAGGCAGCTCTCGACGCACTCGAGCACGACCGTCTCGAGGTCGACCGGCCGAAGCTCGAACGTCATCCGGCCGGCGTCGACCTGCGCGAGGAAGAGCAGGTCGCTGACGAGGTCGAGCAGCCGCGTCGCGTTACGGTCGACGACCGTGAGGAAGCGCCGCTGGTCGTTGCTCAGCGCGCGGTCGTCCTGCAGCAGCTCGACGTAGCCGCGGATCGAGGTCAGCGGCGTGCGGAACTCGTGCGAGACCAGCGAGATGAACTCGTCCTTCAGCCGGTCGAGCTCGCGCAGGCGGTCGTTCTGGTCCGCGAGGAGCCGCTGCGCAGCCTCGGCGTCGGCGCGGGCCGCGCGCTCCGCCTCGAGCAGCTTCCCCCGCTCCTCGGCAAGCTCGCCGAGGCGCCGGTTCCGCGTTTCCAGCTGGCGCGTCAGGCGGTTCATGATCGGGAGGAGCGACACGAACAGCGCGAGCAGCGCAGTGGCGAGGATCAGCGCCAGCCGGGTCTGGGCGTCCCCGGTGCCGACGACGGCGGCGCGGTAGTCCTGGTCGACGCGGATCACGCCGATCGGCCTGGACGAGGGTGTCCCCTGCACGGGCGCGAGGATCTGCAGGACCTTGACGTTCTTCCGACCGCGCCAGGTGGTGATGGTTGTGACGCGCTGCGTCATCTTCCCGGCGAGGACGGCGCCCAGCACCTTCCGGTGACGCGTCGGTTGGCCGATGCGCGTGTGCAGCGTCGAATACGTGATCGTGCCGTCGCGAGCGTAGAGGCGACCGCCGACGGCGCCCGGCACGATGATGCTCGTGCGGAAGAGCGAGTCGAGGGTCGCGCGTCGCGCCGGGGAGACCGGCCGCACGAAGTCGGACGGCCGGAGCGCGTGGCGCAGGTTCGTGAGCGCGACCGCGCGCGCCTGGGCCTGGACGGTGCGTCCGGCACGCTGCGCGACCTCTCGGTCGACGAGCCACGAGATCGCGAGCCCCGTCGCGAGCAGGACGATGCCGGTGTACAGCGCGAAACGGAGCCTCAGCCGTGGCTGCGGCCCGTCATCACTCGGGGTGCGCACGTCGACCATCGCTCGCCGCCTGGTAGATCGGCAGCGGCGAGAGCGCCCTTTAGAAGGCAGAATCCGGTAGATGGCGACGACGGAGGGCAGACAGGAGCTCGGCGGCGGCACCGGGGAGTGGCGCAAGAGCCTGTACGAGGCCGCGCCCGAACGGGAGGGCGAGCTCTTCAGCACGATCAGCGGCCTCGAGAACGAGCCGCTCTACACGCCCGAGCGCGTCGAGGTCGACTACGAACGCGACCTCGGCTATCCGGGCAGCTATCCGTTCACACGCGGGGTCTATCCGTCGATGTACCGCGGCCGGCTCTGGACGATGCGGCAGTTCGCCGGCTTCGGCACCGCCCAGGAGACGAACGAGCGCTTCCGCTACCTGCTCGAGCACGGCCAGACGGGCCTCTCGACCGCCTTCGATATGCCGACGCTGATGGGCTACGACTCCGATCATCCGCGCTCGCTCGGCGAAGTCGGGCGCGAGGGCGTCGCGGTCGACTCGCTCGCCGACGCGGAGACGCTCTTCTCCGGGATCCCGCTGGGCGAGGTCTCGACCTCGATGACGATCAACGGGCCCGCGGCGATGCTGCTCGCGTTCTACGTCTGCGTCGCCGAGCAGCAGGGCGTGCCGCGCGCGGAGCTCCGCGGGACGATCCAGACGGACATCCTCAAGGAGTACATCGCGCAGAAGGAGTGGATCTTCCCGCCCGGGCCGTCGATGCGGCTCGTGACGGACATGGTCGAGTTCTGCGCGCGCGAGCTGCCGCGCTGGCACCCGATCTCGATCTCCGGCTACCACATCCGGGAAGCCGGCTCGAACGCGGTGCAGGAGCTCGCCTTCACGCTCGCCAACGGGTTCGCGTACGTCGACGCCGCGATCGAGCGCGGGCTCGGCGTCGACGACTTCGCGCCGCGGCTGAGCTTCTTCTTCAACGCCCACCTCGACTTCTTCGAGGAGATCGCGAAGTACCGCGCCGCGCGCCGCATCTGGGCGCGCGAGCTGCGCGAGCGCTACGGCGCCAAGAACCCGCGCTCGTGGCTGATGCGCTTCCACACCCAGACGGCCGGCGTCTCGCTGACGGCGCAGCAGCCGGAGGTGAACATCGTCCGCACCGCGATCGAGGCGCTCGCGGCGGTGCTCGGCGGCACGCAGTCGCTGCACACGAACTCCTTCGACGAGGCGCTCGCGCTCCCGACGGAGGACGCGGTCCGGATCGCGCTGCGCACCCAGCAGGTGATCGCGCACGAGACGGGCGTCGTGAACACGATCGACCCGCTCGGCGGCTCGTACTACCTCGAGGGCCTGACCAACCGCCTCGAGGCCGAGGCGTACGACTACTTCGAGCGGATCGAGAAGCTCGGCGGCGTGATCCCGGCGATCGAGGAGAACTTCCAGCAGCGCGAGATCGCCGAGGCGTCGTTCCGCTACCAGGCCGAGGTCGAGGCGAAGCAGCGGGTCGTCGTCGGCGTCAACCGCTACGAGCTCGAGGACGAGGCCGAGATCGAGATCCTGCGGATCGACCCGGCGCTGGAGCAGAAGCAGGTCGCACGTGTGCAGGCGCTCCGCGAGCGGCGCGACTCGGGCGCGGCCGAGCGGACGCTCGCCCGTCTGAAGCAGGGCGCCGAGGGGGACGAGAACCTGATGCCGCTGCTGATCGAGGCCTCGCGCGCCTACGTGACCATGGGCGAGATGTGCGACGCGCTCCGCGAGACGTGGGGCACGTGGCGCGAGACGCCCGTCTTCTGAAGCGATTTCTGCCGCGCACTAACTTCCGCGCTACTCTGGGCGTCTACTTCCTCTGACCCCGATGAACGCGATTCAGACCGCCCTCAACTCGCCGCGCTTCAACCGCCTGCTCCTGTGGATCGGCGTCGCGGTGCTGGCGGCCGGGGCGCTGACGCTGGTGGTCACGCTGATGCGCAGCAACGCTGGGGGCAACACCAATCCGAGCCCGGGCTTCCACCCGACGCTCCCGGCGAAGCAGATCCCGCTCACGAACGCGAGCGGCGCGCGCATCCGCACCTACGAGCAGCTCAGTCCGCAGGTGCAGTCGACCGTCAAGAAGTTCATCGGCACCGTCGTGGCGCGCAGGAACATCGGCGCCTCGTGGGCGGTCGTCTCGCCGAACCTGAAGCAGGGCTACACCCGCGGGCAGTGGAGCCACGCGCAGGGCCTGCCGGTCGTCCCGTACCCGGGCGTCGACATGAAGCACATCAACTACTACCTCGACTTCGCCTCCACCAAGGAGATCCTGATGGAGGTCGGGCTGTCGGGGATCAAGGGCAAGACCACCTCCCGGCCCGCGACGTTCCAGCTCGCGCTCGTCCCGGTCGGCCACGGCGCGAACCAGCACTGGCTGGTCGACTACTGGATGCCGCGCTGGACGCCGCCGCTTCCGACCTAGGCCGGGCGCTCCTCCTCAGTCGATCGTGAGCTCGAGCCCGTCGTGGGCGAGCTCGAGCGAGTCCTCGAGCGGGCGCTCGAACGGCCGGTGCGTCAGCAGCAGGCGCTTGGCGCCGGAGGCTTCGAACGCCTCGATCGCCTCCTGCGCGCTCAGGTGGCCGCGCGTGCCGCCCTCGGGGTTCGGCGCGAGCAGCGTCGCCTCGCAGAGGAACAGGTCCGCGTCGCGGGCGATCTCGCCGAGCCCGTCGCTCGGGCCGGAGTCGCCGGAGTAGCCGACGACCGTCCCGTTCGCCGAGGCGCGGAAGCCGAACGCGACCAGCTGGTAGTGCAGCACGCGGTGCGCCGTCACCTCGAAGCCGGCCGCGGTGAAGGGAACGCCTTCCTCGTACTCCTGCAGGTCGAACGCGTCCTCGAACATCTCCCGCTGCCCGAGGCGCCCGCCGATCGCGCAGAGCATCTCCCGGCCCTCGGGCGGGACCCAGAGCTGCGGCTTGCCGACGCCCTCCCCGGGGCCGAGCGTCGAGCCCCAGACCCACGGGACGAGATCGCCCCAGTGGTCGAGGTGCCAGTGCGTGATCGCGATCGCGTCGACGTGCGGCCAGTCCTCGCGCTCGCGCAGCTTCGCGAGCACGCCCGGCCCGCAGTCGAGCAGCAGCTTGCCGGGCCCTTCGAGCAGGTACCCGGACTGCGCCCCGCCGGGGTTCGGCCAGGCCGGCGAGCAGCCGACGACCGTCAATTTGACGCTCATATACTCAACCCCGTGGCCAGCAAGATTCGTGTCGTCATAGCGAAACCCGGTCTCGACGGGCACGACCGGGGGGCGAAGATCATCGCACGTGCGCTGCGCGACGCGGGCATGGAGGTCATCTACACCGGCCTCCACCAGACGCCCGAGCAGATCGTCGAGACCGCGATCCAGGAGGACGCCGACGCCGTCGGCATCTCGATCCTCTCCGGCGCGCATATGACGCTCGTCCCGCGCATCCTCGAGGGGCTGCGCGCGAACGGCGCGGAGGACGTGCTCGTCGTGCTCGGCGGGACGATCCCGAACGAGGACGCCGAGGAGCTGAAGCGGCAGGGGGTCGCGGCGGTGTTCACGCCCGGCGCCCCTACGAGCGAGATCGTCGAGTTCCTGCGCGGGAAGGTTCCGGCCTGAGCGTTCGGGTCGCGCGCGACGGCGCGGTCGCGACCGTCACGATCGACCGGCAGGAGGCGATGAACGCCCTCGACCGGCCGACGCTCGAGCAGCTGCGCGACCGGCTCGCGGACCTCGCCGAGGACGCGGACGCGCGCGTCGTCGTCCTCAACGGTGCCGGCGGGAAGGCGTTCGTCGCCGGCGCGGACATCAAGTACATGAGCGGGCTCGGCGTCGAGGAGGCGAAGGCCTGGGGCGAGCTCGGGCACCGGAGCGCCCAGTTGCTGGAGACGATGCCGAAGCCGACGATCGCCGCGATCGAGGGCTTCGCGCTCGGCGGCGGGTGTGAGCTCGCGCTCGCGTGCGACCTGCGCTACGCGTCCGCTGGCGCGAAGCTCGGCCAGCCCGAGATCAACCTCGGCATCATCCCCGGCTGGGGCGGGACGCAGCGGCTCGCGCGCGTCTGCGGCCTCGGCGTCGCGAAGGACATGATCCTCACCGGCCGGATCGTCGGCGCCGACGAGGCGCTGCGGGTCGGCCTGGTGAACGGCGTGCACGATCCGGCGATCGACAAGGCGTGCGAGGTGGCCGAGCTGCTCGCTGCGAAGAGCCCGCTCGCGCTCGCCGCGATCAAGCGGACGACGAACCACGCGCTCCAGGGCGACCACGTCGAGAACCTGCAGCGCGAGGCCGACGAGTTCGGCCGGCTGTTCTCGACC
>DASSMZ010000201.1:0-11404 GCA_035688325.1 Gaiellaceae bacterium | reverse complement strand
CTCGGCCCTCGAGCGCCGCACGATCCGCTGGGCCGCGGCGCACGGCGTGCTCGTCGTGGCGGCGGCCGGCAACGAGCACGACCAGGGCAACGCGCCCGAGTACCCGGCGGCGCTCCTGCAGCCGGTCGGCTCCAACGGCCGCGGCGGGATCGGGCTCTCGGTCGGCGCGACGGCGATGAACGGCACCCGCGCGTATTTCTCCAACACCGGCTCGTACCTGTCGCTCGCGGCGCCGGGCTTCAACGTCTTCGCGGCCGAGTCGGCGGAGGCGCCGTGGCCGCGCGCGCAGCTGCCGTGGGCGTCGCCCGGCTTCTACGGCTGGGCGAGCGGGACGTCGTTCTCGTCGCCCGAGGTGGCCGGCGCGGCCGCGCTCGTGTGGGCGGCGAACCCCAAGCTGACCGCGCAGCAGGTGGCGTCGGTGCTGAAGCGGAGCGCCGACGGCAACGGCTGGAACAGCGAGCTCGGCTGGGGCCGGCTCGACGCGGCGGCCGCGGTGCAGCTGGCGCTGCAGACGCCCGGCAAGGCGTTGCGGATGGCACGCCCCGCCTCTCCCCGCCCGGCCTGAAACGGCCATCTTGCGGCGTGAACCCGGCGTCGGCACCATCGACGGAGTGGAGCCCTCGGCGGTGGTCTATCGCGAAGAAGTGGTCGCTACGATGTTCTTGGTCGCCGATGTGAATGCCGAGCTCGGGCGGATCGTCGCTCTTCCGGAAGGAGACGAGAATGGCGAGGAAGGGCTACCAGAAGACGACTCCTGAAGAGCGCGAGCGCTGGCGCCGCAACCAGGAGCGCATGGAGCGTCTGCTCGAGAAGGCACTGGCGGAGCTGCAGATCTCGCGCGAGGAGCTCCACCGGCGAGTCGGCTTTCCGCCGCCGCCCTCCAAGGCCTGAGGGCTACGACCCGCGGCCGATCCACTCCTCGCCGCCCTCGTAGACCTCCTTCTTCCACAGCGGCACCGTCTCCTTCAGCCGGTCGATCGCGTCCCGGCACGCGGCCAGCGCGTCCTGGCGATGCGGGGCGGAGACCGCGATCACGACGCTCGCCTCGCCGATGCCGAGCGTGCCGACGCGGTGGTGGATCGCGACCGCGCAGAGCTCGTAGCGCTCGTCGAGGTCGCGGGCGAGCTGGGCCATCACGTCCTCGGCCATCTCGGCGTACGCCTCGTACTCGAGCCGCGTCACCTCGCGCCCGCGCGACTGCCGGCGCACCGTGCCCGTGAAGGTCGCGATCCCGCCCGCGCGCTCGTCCGCGACCTCGGCGACGACCGCCTCGAGCGAGAGCGGCTCCTCGGTGACGCGGAAGGCGCCGCCGGACACCGGCGGGATCAGCGCGACCTCGTCCCCGTCGTGCAGCTCGAGCTCACGGTCGGCGTACTCGCGGTTGACCGCGTAGAGCAGGCCGTCGGGCTCCTCGCCGAGGCCGAGCGCCGGCCACACCTCGGCGACCCGCGCCGCGTCGAGCTCGCGCGTGCTCCAGCCCGCCTGCTCGCGCAGGCCGGCGAAGAGCCGGACCGTGACCGTCACTCGCCGACCCCGGCATCGCCCCCGGAGGAGGAGACGACGCTGTTGGTGGTCAGCGCGTCGCACTGCACGAGGCCGCTGAACTCCGAGACGGCCGCGTTCACACGGATCGTGCCGGCGTCGATCTCGATCATGCTCGCGGTCAGCTTCACCTTCGAGGCCGACCTGATCGTCACGCCGCCGCCCGAGAGCGTGACCACGTTGCCGTGCAGGTCGCTGACCTCGATCGCGCCGTTGCCCTCGTCGAGCACCGCCGTCGCGCCGTGCCGTGTCCGGACGAGCGTGCGCTTCGGGTCGCTCTCCGGCGGCCGCTGGTCCGAGCTCCAGAGGCTGCCGATCACGACCGGCCTGCGCTCGTCGCCGCTCTCGAACGCGACCAGCACCTCGTCGCCGTTGGCCGGGACGAACCACGTGCCGCGCTCGTCGCCGGCGTCGAGCGTCGCGCGCGCGGCCCACACCTGCTCGTCGAACTCCGGCAGCGACACCTGGACGCGCCCGCGCTCGTCCGGGTCGCGGCCGTCGACGACGAATCCTCGGTAGACGGCATTTCTCTGGCTCACGGCGGCCTCCTGACGATGAGATCGCCCCGAGGCTCGCAGCCCCCGGCATGTCGCGTCAAACCGCGCCCGCGTACCATCAGAGGAACGATGGCGACCACCAAGGGCGGGCGCGAGACCGACTCCGGCATCGAGGTCAAGCCGGTCTACGACGCCGACGACGCGCCCGGTGAGCTCGAGCCGCCGGGCGAGTACCCGTTCACGCGCGGGCCGTACCGCGACATGTACCGCGGCAAGCCGTGGACGATCCGCCAGTACGCCGGCTTCGCGTCGGCCGAGGAGACGAACCAGCGCTTCCGCTACCTGCTCGAGCGCGGGCAGACGGGCCTCTCCGTCGCGTTCGACCTGCCGACACAGCTGGGCTACGACTCGGACGACCCGCGCGCCGCGGGCGAGGTCGGTCGCACGGGCGTCTCGATCGACTCGCTCGCCGACATGGAGCTGCTGTTCTCGGAGATCCCGCTCGACCGGGTCTCGACGTCGATGACGATCAACGCGCCCGCGGCGCTGCTCCTCCTGCTCTACGAGCTCGTCGCCGACGACCAGGGCGTCGCGCCCGGGCAGCTGCGCGGCACCGTCCAGAACGACATCCTCAAGGAGTACATCGCGCGCGGGAACTACATCTTCCCGCCGCGGCCGTCGATGCGGCTGACGACAGATCTCTTCGCCTACTGCGCCGAGCGGCTGCCGCACTGGAACACGATCTCGATCAGCGGCTACCACATCCGCGAGGCCGGGTCGACGGCGGTGCAGGAGCTGGCGTTCACGCTCGCCAACGGGATCGCCTACGCGCAGGCGGCGGTCGACGCGGGGCTCTCGCCGGACGCGTTCGGCGAGCGGCTGTCGTTCTTCTTCAACGCGCACAACCACTTCTTCCAGGAGGTGGCGAAGTTCCGCGCGGCGCGGCGGCTCTGGGCGGAGATCATGCGCGACCACTTCGGCGCCACGAACCCGAAGGCGCAGGCGCTGCGCTTCCACGCGCAGACCGGCGGCTCGACGCTGACCGCGCAACAGCCGGAGAACAACGTCGTGCGCGTGGCGGTGCAGGCGCTGTCGGCGGTGTGCGGCGGCGCCCAGTCGATCCACACGAACTCGTTCGACGAGGCGCTCGCGCTGCCGACCGAGCATGCCGCGCGGATCGCGTTGCGGACGCAGCAGCTGCTCGCGCACGAGGCCGGCGGGACGGACACGGCCGACCCGTTCGGCGGCTCGTACTTCATCGAATCGCTGACGGACGAGCTCGAGCAGCGGGCGCGCGAGCTGATCGCGCGGGTGGACGAGGTCGGCGGCGCCGTCGCAGCGGTCGAGCAGGGCTTCGTGCAGGGCGAGATCGAGGACGCGGCGTACCGGTACGCGCAGGAGGTCGAGTCGGGCGAGCGTGTGATCGTCGGCGTCAATCGCTACGAGGAGACGGAGCCGGAGCAGATCGAGCTGCACCGGATCGACCCGGAGACCGAGCGGCGCCAGCGCGAGCGCACGGCCGGCGTGCGGGCCGAACGGGACGGGGCCGCGGCGTCCGCGGCGCTGGAGCGGGTGGGCGCGGCGGCGCGCGGGACGGAGAACCTGCTCCCGCCGATGCGAGACGCCCTGCGCGCGCGGTGCACGGTCGGCGAGATCTGCAACGTCCTCCGTGACGAGTTCGGCATGTACGACGCGCAACGCGCGCCCTAGTGCTGGTGGAACCGGTGCACGACGGCGTGACCGCGCCCGCGGGCGATCAGCCAGCGGTTGAGCGGGAAGGCGAAGAGGAACGCGATCGCGAGCCCCACGCCGAGGCTCCACCAGAACAGCGCGTCGCCGAGGCCGGCCGCCATCGCGCCCGGGACGAGGAGGATGAAGCCGTTGTCGACCAGCTCCATCACGGCGATCGAGGCGGTGTCGGAGGCGAAGGCGAGACCGAGCGCGCGGCGTAGCGGAACGCCGGCGCGGAGCACCGGCGTGAGCGTCAGCGCGTAGCCGAAGACGAACGCGAGCACGACCGCCAGCGCGATCGACGGCGCGTTCGTCCAGCCGAGCGCGGTGGCGATCGCGAGGCCGAGGACTTCCCCGATCGCGCACCCGGTCAGGCAGTGCGTCGTCGCGCTGAACGCCGCCCGGTTGAGCGACCCCGACGGCGCACGGCCCGAGCCGCGCTCGTGCCGATGCTCGTGCTCGTGCTCGTCGTCCCGGTCCTGGACGTGCTCGGACATCTACTGGTCG
The DNA here is from genome assembly GCA_035688325.1 of Gaiellaceae bacterium. GTDB lineage: Bacteria > Actinomycetota > Thermoleophilia > Gaiellales > Gaiellaceae > AC-32. The sequence continues at coordinate 7,127 of DASSMZ010000201.1, read as the reverse complement.
TTCCCGCCTGCGCGCGGCCCGATCCTCTGAATACGGTTCGCCCGGCCTCCTCCCCGAGGCGACGATAACCGGGAGCCTCGCACGCGTGTGTGACGCGGGTGTCACGGAAGCGTCAAAGTTGCGCGGCGCGTGCGCATCCTGCTCGTCTCGCAGATGTACCCCGGCCCCGACGCGCCCGACCTCGGCGTGTTCGTCGCGCAGCTCGAGCGCGCGCTGCGCGAGCGTGGGCACGAGCTCGAGCTCGCCGTGCTCGCCTCGCGCGCGGGCGGCAAGCGCCGCTACGCGACGTTGGTCGGCGACGCGCTCCAGGCGGCGCGCCGCTTCCGGCCGGACGTGATCTACGCGCACTTCCTCGTGCCGTCGGGCCTGATCGGCGCGCTCGTGCCGGGCGCGCCGCTCGTCGTCACCGCCCACGGCCGCGACGTCCGCAACGTCGACTCGATCCCGGGGATCGCGACGCTGACGCGCCGGACGGTCGCGCGGGCGGCCGCCGTGATCGCCGTCTCCGACTACCTGCGCCGCGAGCTCGAGGCGAAGGTGCCCGAGGCGCGCGGGAAGACGACCGTGATCGACTCCGGCGTCGACCTCGAGCGCTTCCGGGTCGAGCCCGCCCCGCCGGACGGGCCGCGCTTCCTCTGCATCGGCGCGCTGACCGAGCGCAAGAACGTCCTCCGCCTCGCCGACGCGTTCGCGCTGCTCGGCGAAGGCGTCCTCACGTTCGTCGGCGACGGGCCGCTGCGGGCCGGCCTCGGCGGCCGCGAGCGCGTCGAGCTCGCGGGCGCGGCTCCCCACGACGAGATCCCGGCCCGGATCGCGCAGAGCCACGTCGTCTGCCAGCCGAGCCTGATCGAGCCGTTCGGCCAGGCCGTGCTCGAGGCGATGGCGTGCGGCCGCTCCGTCGTCGCGACGCGGATCGGCGGGCCGCCGGAGTTCGTTTCCCCCGATGCGGGCGTCCTGGTCGACCCGCTCGACGTGGAGGCTCTCGCCCGCGGCCTGCGCGAGGCGGCGGCGCTCCCGTGCCCGAACGCGGCCGCACGGGCCGCGGCCGAAGGCCACGACGTACGCGAGCAGGCGCGGAAGGTCGAGGAGGTGCTGGAACGGGCCGCAGCCGAATCCGGTTGAAGTCCGTTTCCTAGAGACATGCCCCCGGCGATCACCGTCCTGATCGCAGACGACCATCGCCTGTTCGCCGAGGCGCTGGAGGCGATCCTGTCCGGCGAGCCGGACATCGAGGTCGTCGGCCGCGCACGCAACGGGGAGGAGGCCGTCGCGCAGGCATTGGAGTTGAAGCCCGACGTGATCCTGATGGACATCGCGATGCCGGTCGTCGACGGCGTCGAGGCGACGAAGCGCATCCGCGCGAAGCAGCAGCGGGCGTGCGTGCTGATGCTGACCGGCTCGAACTCGCGCACCGACGTCGCGCGCGCCCGCGAGGCCGGCGCCGCGGCCTACCTCACGAAGGACCGGATCGCGGCGCAGCTGATCGAGGCGATCCGCGAGCTCGCGGCGTAGCGGCTACCCTTTCCGCGCGATGCTGCAGCTCTCCGCGATCCTCCAGGTCCTGCTCGCCGCGGGGCTCGTCGGGCTGATCCTGATGCACTCCGGCCGCGACGCCGGCATGGGCGGGATGGGCTTCACGCCGGCCTCGCAGGGCGGGACGCACATCGTCGAGCGCAACCTGACGCGCCTGACGATCGCGGTCGCGATCGTCTTCGCCTGCAACACCATTCTGCTCTTCCACCTACTCAAGTAGCCGGTGCACACCCGCCGGGCCCCGGCGCTCGTCGTGCTCGCGGCCGCCGCCGCCGGGTGCGGCTCGTCGTCGCAGCAACGCGCGCGCCCGTTGCCCGCTGCCGGCCCGCCCGGCGTGATCCGCGTCGCGCTCGCCGACGTGCTCTGGCCGCTCGAGCCGCAGCGTGCGAAGACGCGCGACGAGATCGTGCTCGCGCGGATGCTCTTCTCGACGCCGCTGCGTACCGACGCGAGCGGCGCCGTGCGGCCGGGGCTCTGCACGAGCTGGCGCGCGAGCGGCGCGACGTGGCGGCTGCGCTGCGCGCACGCCGGCGCGATCGCCGCGCAGCTGCAGCGGGCGCACCTGCTGCGGGCGCGCTCGGTCTCCGCGACGCCTCGCAGGCTCACGATCGTCCTGCGCCGGCCGGACCCCGACCTGCCGTACCGACTGACCGAGGTCGCGGCCGCACCGCCGGGCGTGCCGGGGCCGTTCCGGCTGATCTCGGCGAGCCCGACCCGCATCGTCGCCGAGCGGAACGGCGTGCGGGTCGACGTGCGCAAGCTCGCGCCGTACACCGCGCTGAAGCTCTTCCGGACGGGGAAGCTCGACGAGGCGCCGGTGCCGCTCGGCGACATCCGCGCCGCGAAGCTGAGCCCACAGCTCGGACCCGTGCTGCGCGTCCGGCGGCTGCTCGCGGCCGACGCGGTCGTGTTCGATCCCCGCGTGCCGGCGGACGCGCGGCAGGTGTACGACGACAGCGCCGACCGCGCCGACTACCAGGCGCTGGTGCCCGAGTTCCAGGCGCCGCCGGCCGAGAGCCTCGAGGTGCACGGGCGGCCGAGCGCGTCGAAGGCGGCGATCGCGCTGCGCGACGCGAAGAGGCGAATTCCCGCCTTCCGGCACCTGCCCGTGCGGTTCGCCGATCCGGCCGACCCGACGCTCGCCTACGGCACGAACCTGCTCGTCGCCGCGTGGCGCGACCTGGGCCTCGGCGCCGTCGTCGGCGGCGGGCACGACGCCGCGCTCGAGCGGCTCGCCGCCCCCTACCCGCGGGAGCGCGCGCTGACCGACCTCGCGCGCGGGAAGCACGTCGTCCCGATCGCGTGGGTGGCCGACGCGCGGCTCGTCTCGCCGCGACTGGAGGGCTGGAGCGAGGACGCGCTCGGGAACGTCGACTACGCCCGGGTCAGACTCCGGGCCCCGAGCCGGTCCCGGTGACGTCGAACCGCGCCGTCGCGAGCGCGGGCGACAGCAGTCCGGTCGGGTAGCGGTCGTCGTAGTACGCGTTCTGGTTGATCAGCACCGGCTCGCGCGTGAGCCCGTGCAGCTCGGCCAGGAGCTGCGGCACCGAGACCGTGAAGCGCAGGTTGACGAGCGGGTCCGCGAGCTTGCCCCCGCGGATCCGGAAGGTGCCGTCGCGCGTCATCCCCGTGACGATGCCCTCGCGCGGGTCGACGACGCTCAGGTAGTGGAGCCGGGTGACGTGGATGCCGTCGCCGACGGCCTCGGCGAGCTGCTCCGGCGAGTCGGCCTCGCCGCCGGCGACCGAGAGCGCGAACGGGAGCGGGCCCCAGTGGCGGATCGAGCTCGGCGGCGCGTGCCCGGTCGTCGCGTGGCCGTCGCCGGCGCGGTTCGCCGTCACCCGGTCCCAGACGACGCCCCGCAGGACGCCGTCCTCGACCAGCTGCACGCGCTGCTTCGGCACGCCCTCGAAGTCGAACGCCTTCGGCAGCCCGCGCGGGTCGAGCGCGTCGTCCGCGAGCGAGAAGCGCTCGTCGAAGACCTGCTGCCCCAGCTTGTCGAACGCGTAGCTGCGCTCCTCGACCAGGCCGAGCGCGCCGAACGCGTCGTACGAGAAATATGCCAGCAGCTCCGCGAACGCCGGCGCCTCGAGCACCGCCGCGTACGAGCCCGGCTCGAGCTCCGACGCGCCCCGCGTGCGCTTCGCCTTCTCGGCCGCCTCGCGCGCGGCGGCGGCGGCGTCGACGTCGGCGGCGCGCCAGGCGGTCTGCTCGGCGTAGCCGGACGCGCCGTCGACCGCGGCCAGCGCGAGCACCGCCACGTCGGTCAGCTCCTGCGAGACCGACACGCCGGCGGTCGACGCGACCGCGACCTCGCTGACGCCGCTCGTGAAGAAGCCGTACAAGTCGAGATCGGACGCGGCGATCGCGGCGGCGGCGAGGCGCGCCTGATCGTCGGCGCCGAGCGCGGCGGCCTCCGCGTCGTAGCCCTCGACCGTCGGCGCCTCCGCCGGCGGCGCGAGGCCCGGGAAGTCCGGATCGGCCGGTCCGCTGTCGGCGGCCTCGCCCGCGCGCGCCGCGAGCGCACGCAGGCCCTCGTCGTCGGTGCGGTTCCCGGAGGCGACGCCGAGGCGTCCGTCGCGGACGACCTGCAACTCCACGACCTCGTTCTCGATCAGCGTCGGCTGGTGCACCTCGGAACCGGCGAAGCGCGCCATGCCCGAGCGCTCGCTCTGCACGAGCGCCTGCGCCTCGTCGCCCTCGGCCGCGCGCAGCGCGCGTTCCGCCAGCTCCAGCGCGCTCACGACTTGAAGCCGACCTGGACGTTGCGGAAGCGCGCGGGCGAGGTCCCGTGCGAGACGTGGGCATGCTGGCCCGGCTGGCCCTTGCCGCAGTTGGTGAGGCCCTGCAGCGTCCACTCCTCCGGCCCGGCGACGGCGTCGAGCGAGCCCCAGAAGACCGGCGTCTGGCCGGTGTAGGTCGCGTCGCGGAGCATCCGGCCGAGCCGGCCGCCCTTGATCTCCCAGGCGATCTGCGTGCCGAACTGGAAGTTGAGCCGCTTGTCGTCGATCGACCAGCTCTTGTTCGTCTGCAGGAACACGCCGTCGTCGACGCCCGCGATCAACTCGTCGCGCGACCCCTCGCCGGGCTCGAGATGGAGGTTCGTCATCCGCACGAGCGGCATGCGGTTCCAGCTGTCGGCGCGCATCGAGCCGCCCGAGCCGCTGCCGATCCGCGCCGCCGTCTCGCGCGAGGTGAGGAAGCCGCTGAGAATCCCCTCCTGCACGACGGGCTCGCGGCCCGCGGCGACGCCCTCGTCGTCGAAGGCAAAGGTGCCGAGCCCGCCGGGCGTCGTCGAGTCGGCCGTGATGTTCATGTGCTCGGAGCCGTAGCGGAGCGAGCCGAGGTCGCCGGCCTTGAGGAAGCTCGTGCCGGCGTAGGCGGCCTCGGTGCCGTAGACGCGGTCGAGCTCGGTCGGATGGCCGACCGACTCGTGCACCTGCAGCTCCATCTGCTCGGCGTCGATCACGACGCTGGTGATCCCGGACGGGCACGGATCGGCGCGCAGGAGCGCCGCCGCCTGCTCGCCGACGCGCGGCGCCTCGCGCTCGAGGCCGAGCCCCTCGACGTACTCCCAGCCCGCCTGGGCGCTCGAGCCGCCGTGGGCGCTCGGGTAGCTGCGGATCTGGGTGACGCCGTCGCGCGAGGCCATCGCGTCGATTCCGCCGCCGCACTCGACGAACTCCTGCTCGACCGACGCGCCTTCGGAGGAGATGAAGAACTTGTGCTCGCGCTGCGAGCGGACGGTCGCCGCGGTCACCTTCACGTCCTCGTGCGCGAGCGCCTCCTCGGCGCGCAGGCAGAGGGCGACCTTGTCGGCGACGGAGACGGCGAACGGGTCGCGCTCGACCGGTGTCCGGAACTCGCCGCGTGCGGGCTCGACCGACGCGAGGTCGCGGCTGTGGCCGCCGGGAGCGGCCTTGGCGAACGCGACCGCCTTGGCCGCCGCCGCCTCCGCGGCGCCGTTCTCGAGCCGCCGGTCGCAGGCGAAGCCCCATGCGCCGCCGACGAGGACGCGTACGCCGATGCCCTCCGTCTCGGCGTCATCGAGCCGCTCCACGCGGCGGTTCCGCGTCCCCACCACCTGCGCGCGGCGGACGACGACGCGCGCATCGGCATACGAGGCGCCGGCACCGAGAGCCGCAGCCACCGCATGCTCGCAGAGCTCCCGCACGGCTCGGTACCTTAGGCGATATCAGGCGTCGGGGAAGGCGTGGCTACAATGGCCCGCGCGCGCTGGTGGCGGAATTGGTAGACGCGCAAGGTTGAGGGCCTTGTGGGGTTAACACCCCGTGGAGGTTCAAGTCCTCTCCAGCGCACCTGTGGAGCGGCCGTGAGAGCGGCCGCTTTTCTGTGCCTTGACAGACGTATCTCAGTGATATATCGTCGCGCGACATGAACGCCGTGACCCCCGTCATCCTCGGCCTCCTCTCGCTGGGCCCGCGCTCCGGCTACGACGTCAAGACCGTCGTCGACCGCTCGACCCGCTTCTTCTGGGCGGCGAGCTACGGCCAGATCTACCCGGAGCTGAAGCGCCTCGAGCGGGAAGGCCTGATCGAGGGCAAGGACGCGCCGAGCGGTGGCCGCAGCCGCCGCGTCTACAGCCTCACGGACGAGGGCCGCAAGGCGCTGGACGCTTGGCTGCTCGGCACGACGACGACCGTGGAGCTGCGGGACGAGTCGCTGCTGCGCCTCTTCTTCGCGGACGCGCTGCCGCACGAGCAGGCGCTGCAGCTGCTCGAAGGGCGCAAGCGCGGGCACGAGGAGTACCTCGAGATCCTGCGCGCGATCCAGGCGCTCCCCGGCGGCCCGGATCCGACCTTCGTCGACCTGGTGCTGCGGTGGGGGATCGACTTCAACGAGTGGGGGGCGAGCTGGTGCGAGGAGCAGCTGAAGCGTCTGCGCACCCAGAAGGCGGCCTGACCGAGCCGACGTTCCGCGGCGTCCTGCTCACGGGTCTGCCCGGATTCCTGCGCGAAGGGTTCCTGCCGCTCGGCGCCTTCTACGTCGGCCTGCGGCTCGACGGGCTCGCGGCGGGCATCGCGGCGTCGACCGCCGTCTCGGTCGCGATCTACCTCTACGAGCGCCGCCTCGGCCGAGACGCGCTGCTCGTGCGGCTCTCGCTCGCGTTCGTGCTCGTGCAGGCGACGATCGGACTCGCCGCCGACAGCACCACCGTGTACCTCGCGCAGCCGGTGCTCGCCGCGGCGGCGTGGGGGCTGGCGTTCCTCGTCTCGGTCCCGCTGCACCGGCCGCTCGCCGGCGCTCTCGCCTGTGCCTGGTACCCGTTCCCCCGCTCGTTCCGGCAGACGCCGGCGTTCAAGCGCGTGTTCGGGATCGAGTCGCTGGTCTGGGGCGCGTACTTCCTCGTGCGCAGCGGTATCCGCCTGGCGGTGCTGCTGAACGGAAGCCTCGAGGACTTCCTGCTCGTCGCCGTCGTCACCGGCACGCCGGCGATGCTGCTGCTGATCGTCTGGTCGATCCGCTTCTCGATCCGCGGCCTCGCCGCGGCCGAGCCTGCTTGACGCCGTCCGGCAGGAGCTCTACCCTGGTCGTCGAACATACGTTCGTCCAAGCCCACGACCCCGAGGTGG
>DASSMZ010000176.1:0-8854 GCA_035688325.1 Gaiellaceae bacterium | reverse complement strand
GAGACGCCGGGGTCGATCCACGAGGGCGGCGAGCTCGGCTACTCGCTCGCCCACGCCTACGGCGCAGCCTTCGACAACCCGGAGCTGACGGTCTGCTGCGTCGTCGGCGACGGCGAGGCCGAGACCGGGCCGCTCGCCACCAGCTGGCACTCGACCAAGTTCCTCGACCCCGCGACCGACGGCGCGGTGCTCCCGGTGCTGCACCTGAACGGCTACAAGATCGCGAACCCGACGGTGCTCGCCCGGATCCCGGAGCGCGAGCTCGTCGAGCTGCTGCGGGGCTACGGCTACCGGCCGATCCTCGTCACCGGCGGGTTCGACGGCGAGGACCCGCTCCCGGTGCACGAGCGCTTCGCGGCCGCGCTCGACGAGGCGCTCGACGGGATCGCCGAGGTCAAGGGCGGCTCCGGCGCGAGGTGGCCGATGATCGTCCTGCGGACGCCGAAGGGCTGGACCGGCCCGAAGGAGGTCGACGGGAAGCCGGTCGAGAACACGTGGCGCTCGCACCAGGTGCCGATCGTCGACCCGCGCGAGAACCCGGAGCACCTGCGGCAGCTGGAGGAGTGGATGCGGTCGTATCGGCCGCGGGAGCTGTTCACCGACGACGGCGCGCCGCTGCCGGAGCTGCTCGAGCTGCCGCCCGGCGGCGAGCGGCGCATGAGCGCCAACCCGCACGCCAACGGCGGCTCGTTGCTGCGCGACCTGATGCTGCCCGACTTCCGCGACTACGCGGTCGAGGTCGAGCAGCCGGGCACGACGTTCAGCGAGGCGACGCGCGTGCTCGGCGGCTTCCTGCGCGACGTGATCGCGCGGAACCCCGGCAACTTCCGCATCTTCGGGCCCGACGAGACGGCGTCCAACCGCCTCGCCGACGTCTTCGCCGCGACGGAGCGGCAGTGGGAAGCGGAGGTCCTGCCGACCGACGAGAACCTCGCCCCGCAGGGGCAGGTGATCGAGGTGCTGAGCGAGCACCTCTGCCAGGGCTGGCTCGAGGGCTACCTGCTCACGGGCAGGCACGGCCTGTTCAACTGCTACGAGGCGTTCATCCACATCGTCGACTCGATGTTCAACCAGCATGCGAAGTGGCTGAAGGTGACGCGGAACATCCCTTGGCGCCGCCCGATCGCGTCGCTCAACTACCTGCTCAGCTCCCACGTCTGGCGCCAGGACCACAACGGCTTCTCGCACCAGGATCCGGGCTTCATCGACCACGTCGTCAACAAGAAGGCCGAGATCATCCGCGTCTACCTGCCGCCGGACGCGAACTGCCTGCTCTCCGTCGGCGACCACTGCCTGCGCAGCCGCGACTACGTGAACGTGATCGTCGCGGGCAAGCAGCCGGCGCTCAACTACCTCTCGATGGACGACGCGATCGTCCACTGCACGCGCGGGATCGGCATCTGGCAGTGGGCCTCGAACGAGGGCGGCGAGGAGCCCGACGTCGTGCTCGCCTGCTGCGGCGACATCCCGACGCTGGAGACGCTCGCGGCGACCGCCCTGCTGCGCGAGCGGCTGCCCGGCCTGAAGGTGCGCGTGGTGAACGTCGTCGACCTGATGCGCCTGCAGCCGGAGAGCGAGCATCCCCACGGCCTCCCGGACACCGAGTACGACGCGATCTTCACCACGAGCACGCCGGTCGTCTTCGCCTACCACGGCTACCCGTGGCTGATCCACCGGCTCACCTACCGCCGGCACAACCACGACTTCCTGCACGTGCGCGGCTACAAGGAGGAGGGCACGACGACGACGCCGTTCGACATGGTGATGCTCAACGACCTCGACCGCTTCCACCTCGCGATCGACGTGATCGACCGCGTGCCCGGCCTCGCCAACTCGGCCGGGCCGCTGCGCCAGGAGCTCGAGGACCGCCGCCTGCGCGCCCGCGCCTACACGCGCGAGCACGGGGAGGACGATCCCGAGCTCGCCGGCTGGACGTGGCCGGGCTAGACGTCCTCGTCGTCAACGCCGGCTCGACCTCGCTCAAGCTCTCGGTCGTCGGCGAGGACGACTCGAGCACGGCGGTGGCGTCGCTCGCGGAGGCGCCGGCGGTCGACGCCGTCGTCCACCGCGTCGTGCACGGGGGCCGGCGGCTGCACGAGCCGGTGTTGATCGACGACGAGGTGCGCGCGGAGCTCGACCGCGCCGCCGAGCTCGCGCCGCTGCACAACGTGCCGGCGCTCGAGGCGATCGACAAGGCGCGGGCGGAGCTTCCCGACGTGCCGCACGTGGCGGTCTTCGACACGGCGTTCCACGCGACGATCCCGGAGGAGGCGTCGACCTACGCCCTGCCGCTGCGCTGGCGCGAGGAGTGGGGGATCCGGCGCTACGGCTTTCACGGGCTGTCGGTGGCGTGGTCGGCGGAGCGCGTGCCGGTCCCGCGCCTGGTCGTCTCCCACCTCGGCGGCGGCTGCTCGGTGACCGCCGTCCTCGACGGCCGCTCGGTCGACACGACGATGGGCTTCACGCCGCTCGAGGGCGTGCCGATGGCGACGCGGCCCGGCTCGATCGACCCGGAGATCCTGCTCTTCCTGCTCCGGCACGGCGCCGAGTCGCCGGACAGCCTCGAGCAGGCGCTGGAGCACGGGTCGGGCCTGCTCGCGCTCGGCGGCACCGCGCGCGTGGAGCAGCTGCAGTCGTCCGACGAGCCCGGCGCTCGGCTCGCGCTCGAGGTCTTCTGCTACCGCGTCGCCGCGGCGGTCGCCGCGCTGACGGCCGCGCTCGGCGGCCTCGACGCACTTGTCTTCACGGCCGGGATCGGCGAGGGCTCGGCGCTCGTCCGCGAGCGGGTCTGCGCGCGGCTCGGCCACCTCGGCGTCCGCCTCGATCCCGCCGCCAACGCCGACGCGCGGCCTGACGCCGACGTCGCGGTCGAGGACTCGGAGGTGCGCATCTGGGTCGTGCACGCGCGCGAGGACGTGGTCGCGGCGCGGGCGGCGCGGAAGCTCGTCTAGCCCAGCGTCAGCCTGGCGACGTGATCGGTGAGCTCGGCGATCACGCCGGCCTGCGCGACGGCGGAAACGACGATCGGCTCCTGGCCGCGCTGCTCGAGCACGAGCGTGGGGTGGCCGTTCAGGCGCTCCGCGCTGGTGCGTCCGGTGTGGACGCCCTCGAGCTCTTCGTAGGGGATCTCGAGCGTGACGTGCTCCTCGCCGGAGACGCCGTCGAGGCGAATCACGCGTGGAAGCAGCTCGAGCTTGCCGCGCGCGAGGGACGTCGTTCCGGTACGCCAAACCACGCCGTAGCTCGTCCTCATGCGGGAAGTGTGCGGCAGTCGCGCCGAGCCGCCATCGGGACGCGCGCGGATCCGCCCCTGCGGGAAACCCGCAGCTCCCTAGGAGCCGGCCCGCAGCAGGTCGGCGGTGGTGCCGATCGCGACCCGGGGCGCCGCCGCGGGCCGCAACCACCGCAGCGTCGTCACCAGCCGGGGCCGCGGCAGGCTCACGCAGCCGAGCGTCGGCCGCCCGGTGCTGACGTGGAGGAAGATGCCGGAGCCGCGGCCGGAGACGACAGGGGTCGTGTTGTAGGCGATCACCGCCAGGTGCTGGTACGCGACCGGCGAACGCGACATGTCCTCGCTGGTCGTCCGGAACGGCGGCTTCGAGCCGCAGGCGACGTGTCGGAAACGGTTGTAGAACGGCGACGCCGGATCCTCGACCCACCAGTCGCCGCAGACGATCCGGTGGTAGCGGTAGCGCAGCCCGGGGTTCGGCGAGAGGCCGTACATCGTCGGCAGGAAGCCGAAGATGCCGGTCGGCGTGCGGCGGTCGCCCTCGCGCTTGAACGGCGAGGTGCCGTTCTCGCCGAGCCACGCCGTCCACGGCCCCGCGACCTGCCGCCAGCAGCCGGCGTCCCTGGCCCAGAGGCGGAGCGCGCCCCGGGTCGAGGCGCGCCTGGTCGCGACGACGGTGACGAGCTGCGTCGCGCTGCCCGTGTCGAGCCGCCCGGCGAAGGTCGGCGCGCACGCGGCGGAGGCCGTCCCCGCCGTCGAGGCAGAGGCGCCCGCGGCGAGGGCGGCAAGCACGAGCACGAGCAGCTTCACGGCTCTGCACACTACGGACGATGCCCGTCTTCCTGCTCGCGGCGCTCGCGCTCCAAGCGCCGCCGTTCGGCCACTCGGTCGAACGCGTCACGGCCGCCCAGCTGCCGCACTCCTGGCGCGCGGGCTGTCCGGTCGCGCCGGCCCGGCTGCGGCGCCTGCGGCTCACCTACTGGGGCTTCGACGGCCGCGTCCACACGGGCACGCTGGTCGTGAACGTTCGCGCGGTCGCGCCGCTCACGCGCGTCTTCTCGCGCCTCTACGCGGCCCGCTTCCCGATTCGCCGCATGCGGCCGATCGACGCGTACGGCGGCAACGACGAGCGCTCGCTCGCCGCGGACAACACCGCGGCGTTCAACTGCCGCTACGCCGTCGCCTCGGGCCCGAGGCGCTGGTCGGTGCACGCCTACGGCCTCGCGATCGACGTCGACCCGGTCGAGAACCCGTACCTCGAGGGCGGGCGCGTCCACCCCCGCGCCGGCCGGGCCTTCCTCGACCGCTCGCGTTACCGCCGTGGGATGGCGGTCCCCGGCGGGCTGCTCGTGCAGGCGTTCGCCTCGGTCGGCTGGCAGTGGGGCGGCCGCTGGACGGGATCGCCGGACTACCAGCACTTCTCGGCGACGGGCGGCTAGGGCGCCGCAAGCCTTCCGAGCACCGTCCCGAAGAGCAGGTGGCGCCAGGTCGCCTGCGCGAACGCGCGGCGGCTGTTCAGCAGCGGCGGGACTCCCGGCTCGCCGCGCGCCGGGTGGTAGCGGTCGATCAGGCCGCAGAGCGGGTAGAGCGTCGCGTGCTCGGCAAGCGCCATCGCGACCGCCAGCTTGCGCGGGCCGACCGGCACGTGGCGGCGCAGCTCGTCGTGGACGAGCCCGAAGACGACGCCGTTCCCGGCGTGGATCGCGAAGCCGGCCGCACGCCAGCGGCGGCCGCGGGTGACCGCCTTCCCGAGCAGCGCGACGTCGGAGTAGTCGCAGCGCAGCAGCCGCTGGTCGAGCGGCTCGGCCAGGCCCCAGACGGTCGCCGCGACGGCGCCCGCCGCGGCCGCGCGCAGGCGCCGCACGCTCAGGCGGCCTCGCGCAGGTGGCGCTCCTGCTGCGCCCGCGGACGCCGTCCAGGAAGCAGCGAGGCCAGGCCGCCGAGCGCGCCGACGCCGACGGCGCCGAGCGCCCACCAGAGGCCGTGCCAGTCGATCCCGAACGCGTCGTCCAGCGAGTAGCGCCCTGCGCCGATCGCCGCGATCGCGAACGCGACGGCGCCCAGCACGAGCGGGAATTCGATCCCGCCGTTCTGGTTCCAGAGGCCCTTCTCCCAGTGGACCGCCGCGATCGCGCTGACCATCACGCCGGTCAGCATCACCGCTGCGGCCGGGACGAACAAGCCGAACCCGAGCAGCAGGCCGCCGCCGAGCTCGGCCGAGCCGGCGAGGAACGCCATCGGCGTTCCCGGCCGGAAGCCGATCGACTCGAAGAAGCCGCCGGTGTTCCGGAGGCCGTGACCGCCGAACCAGCCGAAGAGCTTCTGGGCGCCGTGGCCGGCGAACAGGCCGCCGACGACGACTCGAAGGATGAAGAGTGCGAGGTTCATGGGGTTCCCGTGCCCACTCCGGCGCGTCTCAATCGTCGAGCTCGCGCAGGAACGAGCCGCCGCCGATCAGGCGGCCCGCGCTCCTGCCGGCCGCCTCGCGGAGCGCGCGGTCAGATGTCACGAGCCACGCGCCCGGATACGCCGGCACCTCGTGGATCAGCCAGTCGTCGGCGCTCTCGGCGCCCGAGCCGACGAGCGTCGTGCGCTCGTCCAGCCGCGTGGTTCCCACGATTTCGCCTGGCGCCTGCCGGTCGAACACGATCACCAGCTCGTGGCCGTGCCGCCCGCCCCAGGCGCGGACGCGCTCGACGAGCTCCTCGTCGCTCAGGTTCGGCCACTGCGAGCGGCGGACGTTGTTCGCGTCGACGAAGACGAGCACCTGGCCTAGGCTGCCAGGTCGTGCGCGCGATGGTGCTCGAGCAGCCGCGAACGCCGCTCGTCGAGCGCAACCTGCGCGTGCCGCACGCGGGCACCGGCGAGATCCTGCTGCGCGTGCTCGCCTGCGGCGTGTGCCGGACCGACCTGCACGTCGTCGACGGGGAGCTCCCCGACCCGAAGCTGCCGCTCGTCCTCGGCCACCAGATCGTCGGCGAGGCGCCCGACGGCCGGCGGCTCGGCGTGCCGTGGCTCGGCTGGGCCGACGGCGAGTGCCGCTACTGCGTCGGCGGCCGCGAGAACCTGTGCGACCACGCGCGCTTCACCGGATACACGCGTGACGGCGGCTACGCGGAGCACGTCGCCGCCGACGAGCGTTTCTGCCTCGAGCTGCCGGAGTCGTACGCCGACGTGCACGTCGCGCCGTTGCTCTGCGCCGGCCTGATCGGCTACCGCGCGCTCCGGCTGGCGAGCGACGCCGAGCGGCTGGGCCTCTACGGGTTCGGCTCGTCGGCCCACATCGTGGCGCAGGTCGCGCGCTGGCAGGGACGCCGCGTCTTCGCCTTCACCAAGCCCGGCGACGAGGAGACACAGGCGTTCGCGCGGGGGCTCGGCGCCGAGTGGGCGGGCGGCTCCGACGAGCGGCCCCCCGACGAGCTCGACGCCGCGATCCTGTTCGCGCCGGCCGGCGAGCTGGTTCCGGCGGCGCTGCGGGTGCTCGCGAAGGGCGGAGTCGTCGTCTGCGCCGGAATCCACATGAGCGACGTCCCGTCGTTCCCGTACGAGCTGCTGTGGGAGGAGCGGATGGTGCGCTCGGTCGCCAACCTGACGCGCGAGGACGGCCACGAGTTCCTGCGGATCGCGCCGCAGGTGCCGGTGCGGACGGAGGTCGATGTCCTGCCGCTCGCGCAGGCGAACGAGGCGCTCGACCGGTTGCGCCGGGGCGACGTGCGCGGCTCGCTCGTGCTCGTGCCCGGTCCGTGAATCCGCGGAGCGCGCTCAGCGCCCGCGCGGATGCCGCGACGCGCCGCGCTGCCTAGCGTGGTGCCGTGCGCAAGGAGGCCGAGCCGTGCTTCACCTCCGGCGACGCCTTGCTCGCGTTCGGCGACGACCTGGTCGTCCGGACGTGGAACAGGCGCGCCGAGCGGCTGACGGGCATCCCCGCGGCCGACGCGCTCGGGCGGTACTGCTGGGAGCTGCTCGCGGCCGAGGACGCGGAGGGCAACGTCCTCTGCCACCGCGGCTGCCCCGTCGCGCGCCTCGCGCGGGCAGGCTGGCCGCTGTCGACCCGGCAGGTGATCGTGCGCACACGCCGCGGCCGCCGCCCCGTCCGGCTGGCGACGGTCGGCGTCCGCGTCGGGCGCCGGCAGCGGTACGTCCACCTGCTGCGCGAGACGCGATCGCGGCCGACGTGCAGCGCGCGGCTGACCCCGCGGCAGCTCGAGGTGCTGACCCTGCTCGCGGAGGGAATGCCCGCCAAGGTGATCGCCGCCCGGCTCGGGATCTCGAGCCTGACCGTACGCAACCACATCCGCGCGGTGCTGCGCGCGCTCGACGCCCACTCGCAGCTCGAGGCGGTCGCCCGCGCCCGGGTCGGCGGCCTCGTTCGCTGAAACGATCCTCGAGAACCTGAGAGCGCAGCTCAGCTCAGGGCAGGCGAGCGGGCTCCTGCGCACCGAGGGCCGGACAGCCCCTCTCGCGTCGTGGTCAGGACGCGTCGAGCGCCGTGCGCAGCGAGGCGACGTAGGCGCGCAGCTCGGCCGGCCCGGCCTCCGCGACCTCGACCGCGCGCGTGCCGACGACGACCCCGTCGACGAGCTCGGCGGCGGCGCGGGCGTGCTGCGGGGTGGAGATGCCGAAGCCGGCGTAGAGCGGCAGCCGTGTCTGCCGGCGGGCGCGTTCCACGAGCCCCGCGAGCGCGGGGGAGAGCGCGTCGCGGGTGCCCGTCGTGCCCGTGACGGTGACGAGGTAGAGCCAGCCGTCGGTCTGCTCAGCGGCTAGCGCCAGGCGCTCGTCGGTCGAGGTCGGCGCGACGAGCTGGACCCGGCGGAGCTCGGGCCGCTCGCCGGCGGGGAGGTCGGCCACGATCAGGCTCGTCGCGCCGGCGGCACGGGCCTCGTCGGCGAACTGCGCCCAGCCGTGTGCCTCCAGCAGCGAGGAGTAGGTCATCGGCACGAGCGGCGTGTCCGGCAGGCGCTCGCGCGTGGCGGCGAGGCAGTCGAGGCACGCGCCGGTGCGCATCCCGTGCGCGAGCGCGCGCTCGGCCGCGCGGCGGATGACCGGCCCGTCGGCGAGCGGGTCGGAGAACGGGAAGCCGAGCTCGACGAGGTCGGCGCCCGCCGCGACGGCGGCCTCGGCGAGCTCCGGCGTTTCCGCGCCGCACATCAGGTAGATCGCGAGCGTCTTGGGACGAACCGGCACGGATTCGTCACGCTCCCGTGACACACCCGCGCGCTCTTCCCCGCTACCTTCGGCTTCCCCGGGTGGGTGGGGGCTAGGGATGGGTCCCGCCGCTTCGCGCTGCGCCCGGTGGCTCACCGGCTCGCGACCTCGGCCAGGTCCTTGTCGCCGCGGCCGGAGAGGCACACGAGCACCAGCTCCTCCTCGAGCTCGGCGACGCGCGCCAGCGCGTGCGCGGGCTCGAGCGCCGGGAGGATCCCTTCCGTGCGAGCAAGCCGCCGGAACGCCGAGAGCGCTTCCTCGTCGCTCGCTCCGACGTATTCGGCGCGCCCGCTGTCGCGCAGGAACGCGTGCTCGGGCCCGACGCCGGGGTAGTCGAGGCCGGCCGAGATCGACTCCGCGTCGAGCACCTGCCCGTCCTCGTCCGCGAGCACCGAGGACCGCGAGCCGTGCAGCACGGCG
>DASSMZ010000147.1:0-3802 GCA_035688325.1 Gaiellaceae bacterium | reverse complement strand
GACGAACAGACCTCTGGTGTATCAGTCGTCGTGCCAACGGCGCTGCTGATTAGCCACGTCTGGATGGGATAACCGCTGAAAGCATCTAAGCGGGAAGCCCACCTCGAGATGAGGCTTCCCATCCCTTCGAGGGAGTAAGGGCCGTGGGAGACCACCACGTCGATAGGCGGGACGTGCAAGCACAGCAATGTGTTCAGCGGACCCGTACTAATTGCCCGAGGTCTTGATTTTGAACGCGTTGTCGCTGCTATGGAGTTTTGAAGGTGCGCCCGGCGCGCCTTTGACAGTTTCGGCGGTGATAGCGGCGGGGGTACACCTCTTCCCATTCCGAACAGAGAAGTTAAGCCCGCTCGCGCCGATGGTACTCGGAGGGCAACCTCCCGGGAGAGTAGGTCGCCGCCGACTTTTTTCGAACGCGCGGTGCCGGACCTCGGTCTGGCACCGCGGAACATCGAGGCCGCCGTCGAGCGGCCTTTCGTCGTCTAGGCCGCCCGGAGCTTCTCGCGCCAGTCGGGGTCGAGCGCGCGCAGCCGCCGCACACGCTCCGCCACCGGCGGGTGCGTTGCGAACAGCCCGGCGAGCCCTTCCTCGACGAAGGGGTTGAACGTGTACAGCGGCTCGGTCGCCGGCGACGCTCGGAACTCCACGAGCTCGGCTGCCCGCTCGAGCCGGATCAACGCGTCGGCGAGGCCATGCGGCGAGCCGCAGAAGCCGGCCGCGGCGTGATCGGCCGCGAACTCGCGCTTGGGCGAGAGGAGCAGGTGCACGATCGCCGCCGCAAACGGGCCGAGCACGAACAGCAGCGCGCGCTGCAGGAAGCCGCCGACTCTGCTCGTCTCGATCAGCGCGGCGGCCACGATCACGGCCGCCGTCTGGACGAGCACGTCGCGGTTGCGGATGTGCGCGAGCTCGTGCGCAAGGACGCCTTCGAGCTCCGCCGGCTGCGCGGCCGCGAGCAGGCCGCGGCTGACCGCGATGCCGCCGCGCGCGCCGCGGCCGACGGCAAGGGCCAGCGGTAGCCCGTCCTCGAGCACGTAGAGGCGCGGCTTCGGCAGCGTCGCGATTCCGGCGAGCGACGTCGCGGCGGCGTGCACCGCCGGCGCCTCGCCGACCGGCAGTTCGCGCGCGCCGACCATGCCGAGGACGACGCGGTCGCCGTACCAGTAGGCGGCGCCGGCCACGAGCAGCGCGAAGAAGACGAGCAGCGAGGCGAGCCGGTAGCCGCCGATCTCCCAGCCGATCGCGCCGACGGCCGCGCAGCCGGCGGCGACCAGCAGGCAGACCTTGAGGACGTTCCACGCAGCGATGAGCCGCCAGCGCACCGGCTCAGCCGTCGTCGGGTTGCTCGTCCTCCTCGAGCCCGCGCGGCGGCCAGTCCGGCTCGGGCGCGTCGCACCGGCTCGAGCAGTGCAGCGAGGCGATGTTCTGGAGCGGGATCAGGATGTGCCCGTTGAGCTCGAGGTGGGCGACGTCGTCGAGGAGGCAGTAGGCGGTGAGCACGCCGTCCTGGTAGTCGCCGCCGAAGAGCGCGACCTCGACCTGCTCCCCCTTGTACTTGTTCGTGTAGTCCTCCAAGCGGCCTCAGTCTAGACGGCGCAGGGCGCCTGCCTCGACGGCGAACTCGAGGACGGCCGTGTTGCCGACGACGGGGGCGCGGCGGCGCGCCTCGGCATAGCTGACCTGGTCCGCGAAGGCAGACACGGCACGGATCGGCCCGCCGTGCGTGACGGCAAGGATGCGCTCGCCGTCGTGCGCCGCGGCGAGCTGCAGCAGTGCCGTGATCACCCGCTCCGCCATCTCCTCGTAGGTCTCACCGTCCTCCCAGCCCTGGCCGTAGTCGAGCCAGCGCGCGTACTGCTCCGGGAACCGCGTCTCGATCTCGCTGCGCGTGAGCCCGGACCACGAGCCGACGTCGACCTCGCGGAGCGCGTCGACCGTCACCGGCTCGAGCCCGCGCGAGGCGGCGAGGGCCTCCGCCGTCTCGAGCGCGCGCCCCAACGGGCTCGAGTACACCGCCGCCAGCTCCTCGGCCATCAGTGCGACCGAGAGATCGACGGACTGCGCGCGTCCGGTCGAGTTGAGCGGCGGGTCCGCCCACCCCTGAAAGCGGCCCTCGCGGTTCCAGTCGGTCTCGCCGTGGCGGGCCAGCAGGATGGTCGTCACGGCGGCACTAGACTACCCCGCTTGGACCTCGGCCTGAGAGAGCGCGTCTGCCTCGTGACGGGGTCGACCGGCGGGATCGGCCGCGCGACGGCGGAGCTGCTCGCGCAGGAGGGCGCGGAGGTGATCACGTGCGGGCGCGGCGAAGCTCCCGGCGTCGGCGAGGCGAAGCACGTCGTCGCCGACCTGGCGCAGCCCGGCGAGCCGGAGCGCGTCGTCGACGAGGCCGGCGCACTGGACGTGCTCGTGAACAACGTCGGCTACGCCGAGCAGCGCGACTTCCTCGCGCTCACGGACGACGTCTGGGACGAAGCGTGGCAGCTGAACGTGATGAGCTTCGTCCGGGCGATCCGAGCGGCCGTTCCGGGGATGAGGGAGCGCGGCTGCGGCGTGATCGTGAACGTCTCCTCGACCGCGGGCAAGCGCCCCTCGACGGGCATGCCGGAGTACTCGGTCACGAAGGCGGCCGTCCTGTCGCTCTCGCGGCTCGTCGCCGACCTCTACGCGGGAGCCGGGATCCGTTGCAACGCCGTCACGCCCGGCCCGACCGCGACGCGGGCGTGGATCGGTGACGGCGGCCTCGCCGACCAGCAGGCGGCTCGCAGCGGCAAGACGCGGGAAGAGGTGCTGGAGGCGGTGGGAAAGGGGCGGCCGCTCGGCCGCCTGGCCGACCCCGAGGAGATCGCCGCCGTAGTGGCGTTCCTCTGTTCGGACAGGGCCTCGTACGTCACCGGCGCCGCCTGGAGCGCCGACGGCGGCACCGTCCCGATCATCGTCTAGTGAGGCCGGCTGTGCGGCGATCGTCACGATCTCGGCGCAAAGTCGTCACGTACACGACACGCCGAACGAGGTAGCGTCGACCGCGAGGGAGGCGGGTTGATACCCCACCCTCGAGAGGGTGGGGGTGCGGTGTTGACGTGGGCCTTCCGAGGGCCGTCGCTGCCCGGTCGACGGGCTAGCATCGGTTGCGATGCCGGAGCTCGCTGGACGGACCGCCGACGCCTTCGAGGCGGGCGTCCGCGAGCACGAGGAGCGGTGGCTGTCGGCGCTCGCGGTGCGCTCGTACGAGACCCGCGGACGCGCGCAGGACGACGAGCCGTGCCTGCTGCGCACACCATTCCAGCGCGACCGCGACCGGATCGTCCACACGAAGGCGTTCCGCCGGCTGATGCACAAGACACAGGTCTTCGTCGACCCGGCCGGCGACCACTACCGCACGCGCCTCACGCACACGCTCGAGACCACCGGCATCTCGCGCGGTGTCGCGCGCGCGCTGAGGCTGAACGAGGACCTGGTCGAGGCGATCGGGCTCGGCCACGACCTCGGGCACCCGCCCTTCGGGCACGCCGGCGAGGAGGCGCTCGACACGCTGCTGCGAGAGCGATTCGGGCGCCGCTTCCACCACAACGAGCACTCGCTCCGCGTCGTCGACGTGCTCGAGCGCGACGGCCGCGGCCTGAACCTGACCGCCGAGGTGCGCGACGGGATCCTCAACCACACGGGCGCGAACGAGCCCGACACCCTCGAGGGCAAGATCGTGCGCCTCGTCGACCGCGTCGCGTACATCAACCACGACATCGACGACGCCGTCCGCGCCGGCGTCCTCGACCCCGCCGAGCTGCCGAAGGACGAGATCGAGCTG
>DASSMZ010000118.1:0-6459 GCA_035688325.1 Gaiellaceae bacterium | reverse complement strand
CGTCGAGCGCGAGGTCTGCGCCGGCCTTCGCCGCGCAGCCACGACCGCAGGCGGGAGGGCTCGAGCAAGAAATGTGACGCGCTCCAGTACGCGATCCAGATCGCGGCGATGGAGACAGCGCCCCAGAAGACGCCCATGAGGCCGCGGGTCGCCCAGACGATGCCGATCACCGCGCCGACCACCAGCACCAGCATCAGCCCAGCGGCACGTTGGCTCGTCACCAGGCTGCGATCATCCCACCGCGGAGCAGCCCCGTCAGGGGGCAGATGTCAGAGCTCGTCCGAGTCGAGCGCGACCTCGTACATCTCGACAGACGTGCGACGGCCGGCGCCAGCTGGCGGGGTCATGGAGTTCATGTACTCGTCGACCTTGCGCAAGTCTTCCGCGCCTTCACAGAACATCACGCTCGCGCCACGCCCCCCGGCCCGATCGACGAGCATCAGCGAGCGCTTGACCGGCACCTCGTCCTGCCGATTCCGCATTCCTTCGACCATTTGGCCGCGGACGTCCTCGATGCGCTGGTCCCAGTCGCCCTCCGCATCCTCGAACCGCGCGATGCGCACGTACACGTCACGCTCCTTTCGTCGTTTGCAGAACTCTACGGCTCCCACGATGTGTGGGCCAAATGCCGGAGCGGCGTCGCGAGCTGCGCAGTGCTCGACGGGGGCGAACAGCGAATTGTTCCCGCCAGAGCCCTTCGGAATTCTGCTCGACCAGGAGGTTCATGCGCCTGGCAGGAATCGAACCTGCGACCTCGCGCTCCGGAGGCGCGCGCTCTATCCCCTGAGCTACAGGCGCTCGGCAGCCAAGTCTAGCGGCGGTGCGAGCGGCGTCTGGGCGACCGGTTCCGGCTTCGGCGTGCGCCGCACGCGCGCCGGGAGGCGGCGCTCGAGCGCGAGGCACCCGGCGGCGGAGAACACGCACACGGCAGCCGCGACCGGCCACACCGCGAGCGGGTGCCAGCCGAGCAACGCGCCCCCGGCTGCGGGGCCGAGGATCGAGCCGGCGCTCCACGACATCGAGCTGAGCGCGAAGTAGCGGCCGCGCAGCTGCTCGGGCGCCAGATCGGCGACCAGCGGCGCCTGCGTCGGGCCCTGCAGCGTCTCGCCGACCCCGAAGATCATCGTCGCGGCCATGAACGCGAGCGCCGCGGCCGTCGCCGTCAGCAGCACGCCGCCCGCGAGCACGACGAGCGCCGCGACCGCCCAGAGGGCGTTCATCAGCGCGAGCGCGACCATCCGCCGCCGCCCTTCGAGCGCCTTCGCGACGGGCAGCTGCGCGATCACGATCAGCAGCGTGTTCGCGAGCCAGATGTACCCGATCCAGCGCTCGTCGACGCCGGCGTAGTTCTTGGCGAACGGCGGCAGCAGCGCGAACACCTCGTAGCCGACGGCGACGAAGAGCACGTTCAGGCCGAGCAGCCCGACGAAGTTGCGGTCGCGGACGACCGCTCGGTAGCCGCCGGCCGGCTCGTCGTGCGCCTCCTCGGGCAGGGCGCGCGGCTCGGAGACGCCGGCGAGGACGAGGACGAACACGAAGAACGTCGCGGCGTCGAGCAGGAACAGGCGCGTGAAGCTGCTCGGGTCGGAGGTGGTCGCGATCAGGCCGCCGACGAGGCTGCCGAGGCCGATGCCGAGGTTCATGCTGATCCGCTGCAGCGCGAAGGCGGCGTGGCGGTCCTCGTCCGGTGTCAGCCGCGAGAGGAGGGTGGACTGGCCGGGCCAGAAGCACGCGGTGCCGACGCCCTCGAGCCCGAGCAGCGCGAACGCCTGCCACGGCTCGCGGATCAGCGGGAAGAGCGCGAAGGCGGCGGCCTGCAGGAGCAGCCCGAGCAAGAGCGTGTTCCGCCCGCCGATGTGATCGACCGTCCAGCCGGCCGCGAACCCGGCGGCGAGCGCGGTCACGCCGGCGAACGAGAGCGCGAGCCCGGCCTCCGCGAACGAGATCCCGCGCACGTTGTGCAGGTAGATGACGACGAACGGGATCACGACGCCGTTGCCGAGCGCGTTGACGACGCCGCCGACCTGGACGAGCCACACAGTCCGCGGCAGGTGCGGGTCGAGCCCGCGCACGTAGACCGCCAGCGATCGCATCGGGTTCTAAGGTATCCGGGTGGAGCTGGAGGCCCGGATCGCCACGGTGCGAATGGCGGAGACGTTCGTCATCTCCCGCGGCGCACAGGACGAGGCGGAGGTCGTGTACGTCGAGATCCGCCACGACGGGGTCAGCGGCTTCGGCGAGGCGGCGCCGATCGGCCGCTACTCGGAGTCGGCCGAGTCCGCGTGCGCGTTCGCGCTCGAGGCGGCCGAGCTGCTCGGCGAGGATCCGTTCGGCTTCGAGGAGATCGAGGCGCGCGTGCGCGAGCGCCCGGGGGAGCACGCCGCGAAGGCGGCGATCGACGCGGCGCTGCACGACCTCTGCGGCAAGCTCGTCGGCCTGCCGGTGTGGCGGCTGCTCGGGCTGCGGCGCGAGGGGCCGCCGACGTCGTGGACGATCTGGCTCGGCGACCCGGACGACATGGCGGCGCGGGCGGAGAAGGTACGGGGGCGCTTCAAGCGCCTGAAGCTGAAGCTCGGCGCTCGCGACGGCCGGGACGTCGAGCGGGTGCGCGCCGTGCGCGAGGTCTCCGACGTGCCGCTGCAGGTGGACGTGAACGAGGCGTGGTCGCTCGACGAGGCGCTCGAGGCGCTCCCACGGCTAGCGGAGCTCGGCGTCCAGTACTGCGAACAGCCGCTTCCGGCCGGCGACCCCGGCGGGCCGGAGCTGAAGCGGCGCTCGCCGCTCCCGATCTACGTCGACGAGGACTGCCACACGCTCGACGACGTCGCCGCCTGCGCCGAGCGCGCGCACGGGCTGACGGTCAAGCTCGCGAAGTCCGGCGGGATCCGCGAGGCGGTGCGGATGGCGCACGCCGGCCGCGCGCTCGGGCTCGGGCTGATGCTCGGCTGCATGAACGAGTCGGGCCTGGCCGTCGCGGCGGGCGCCGCGTGCGCGAGCCTGTTCGACCATGTCGACCTCGACGGCAACCTGCTGCTCGTCGATGACCCGTGGCCCGGCGTGCAGCTCGTGGACGGCGTGCAACTGCCGGCCGAGTCGCCCGGCCTCGGTGTCAGACGCGTGCCCGAAGCGTGACGAACCTTCCACGGACGCCGCTCGCGGCGCCGCTTCGCGCTCGCGGAACCGGTGTCAGACGCCGTGCGTGAGAAGCGCTACCTGATCCTCGCCGAGGGCCGCTCCGGCGACGCGCACTACGGCAAGACGGCTCGCGGGATCCTCCGCTACGCGCCCGACCCGAGCGTCGCGGTGCTCGACTCGACGCGCGCGGGGGAGACGCTCGAAGGCGTGCCCGTCGTCGCGACCGTCGACGAGGCGCTCGCGTACGAGCCGACGACGGCGGTCGTGGGCGTCGCCACCCAGGGCGGCCGCTTTCCCCCGGCGTGGCGCGAGCTGCTGAAGCAGTCGATCGCGGCCGGCCTCGACGTCGAGAGCGGGCTGCACGAGTTCGTCAGCGAGGATCGAGAGCTCGAGGCGCTCGCCGGGCAGCACGGCGTCGAGCTGCGCGACCTGCGCAAGCCGCCCGCCGGGCTGAACGTCCCCACCGGCGCCAACCTCGAGCTCCCGGCGCGCATCGCTCTCACGGTCGGCTCCGACTGCGCGATCGGGAAGAAGACGGTCGCGCTCGAGCTCGACCTCGAGGCGCGCCGGCGCGGCCTTGCGAGCGTCTTCGTCCCCACCGGCCAGACGGGGATCGCGATCGCGGGCTGGGGCATCGCGGTCGACGCCGTGGTATCGGACTTCCTCGCCGGCGCGGCCGAGCGGCTGGTGGTCGAGGGCCACGAGCGTGGCGGCGAGCTGCTGTTCGTGGAAGGCCAGGGCTCGCTCGTCCACCCGGCCTATTCCGGCGTCACGCTCGGCCTGATCCACGGCTCGGCGCCGCACGTCTTCGTGCTCTGCCACAGGGCCGGCTCGACGGAGATCGAGGGCTATCCCGGCCACCCGCTGCCGAGCCTGCGCGAGCTGATCGTGCTGCACGAGCGGATCGCGCTCCCGCTCCGGCCCGCGCGCGTCGCCTGCCTCGCGCTCAACACCGCGCACCTGGCCGAGGACGAGTCGCGCGCGGCGATCGAGGCGGCGGCGGCCGAGACCGGGCTGCCGACCGGCGACCCGGTTAGGTTCGGGGCCGGGCCGTTGCTCGACGCGGTCCTGTCCGACTAAGGAGCTACTTCCCACGTGCCGAAGAACGTGGGAACCTTGAACGAGCCGGGCCGCGAACGAGGAGGACGAGTGTGAGCAAGACCAGGGGCGTGTTGGTGTGCGCGTGCGTGCTGGTGGCGTGTGCCGTGACGGGTGCCGCTCGTGCGGCGCTGGAGGTCGGCGTGACGGAGGACGCCGGCAAGACCGGCGACGCGGGCGCGTCGTTCTTCGCGACCCTGCACGACGTCGGGCTGAAGGTGAACCGCGTCTCGATCAACTGGGACGCCTCGAGCCCGAGCACGATCCCCGGCGAGGCCGACATCGCCTCGTGGCTGCCGCAGGCCCAGGCGGACGGGATCCGGATCGTCTTCTCGGTCGCGCCCGCGAACGCCAAGGACCTGACCGCGGGGCGCGGCCGCATGGCGGAGTTCGGCACGTTCATGACGCAGCTCGCGACGCGGTTCCCGACCGTGAAGGACTACGTGATCGGCAACGAGCCGAACCAGCCGCGCTTCTGGCAGCCGCAGTACTCGACGACGACCGGCGCGCCGCTCGCCGCCGCGCAGTACCTGCCGATGCTGGCCTCCGGCTACGACGCCCTCAAGGCGGTCGACCCGACAATCAACGTGATCGGCGTCGGGCTCTCGCCGCGCGGCAACGACCAGCCGTTCGCGAAGAGCAACGCCTCGCGCTCGCCCGTCCGCTTCCTGCACGACCTCGGCGTCGCCTACCGCGCCAGCAAGCGCACGAAGCCGATCATGGACGAGCTCGCCTTCCACCCGTACCCGCAGCCGCAGCAGGGCGCGCCGACGATCCGCTACGCGTGGCCGACGGCCGGCCTGGCGAACCTCGACCGGATCAAACAGGCAGTCTGGGACGCGTTCAACGGCACCGGGCAGCCGACCTTCGCCGAGCCGGGCGTGACGGCGGCGAAGCCGCTGCGGTTCGACCTCGACGAGGTCGGCTGGCAGGTCTCGCCGCTGCCGGCGCTCGCGTCGATGTACAGCGGCGTCGAGACGCCGTCGCTCGTCCCGGTGACCGAGCAGACGCAGGCGGACTACTACTCCCAGATCATCAGGACGCTCGCGTGCGACCCGTCGGTTCGGATGCTGAGCTTCTTCCACCTGGTCGACGAGACGCAGCTCGACCGCTGGCAGAGCGGGCTCGAGCGCGTCGACGGCTCGCACCGCCCGTCGTACGACAGCGTCAAGCAGGCGATCGCGCAGACCGGGGGCACCTGCCTCGGCAAGCCCGTCGTCTGGCGCCATGCGACGGGCGTGATCCTGCCCACGGCGGCGTGGGGGAGCCTCGGTCGGCAGCCGGCCAGACGGAAGCGCTGGCGTTTCGGCGCGACTGCGGGCGAGGAGGCGTCGTACGTCGCGGGCCTGTTCAAGGCCGGCCCATCGAGGGCGGCGCTCGCGAGGCGGCTCGCCGGCGCCCGGCCCAAGCCGTTGCTGACCGCAAAGGGAACGATCGAGGCGGCGCCGCGGGTCGTCACCTTCCCGGTGCGGAGGCTGAGGCCCGGCAGGTACGTGTACGCGATCCGGATGAGCGCCACGATGAACTCGAAGCGCGTCAGCGTCCTCGTCAGCCGTCCGTTCCAGGTCGGCGCACGCAGGTGAGCGACCCGCGCGTCGCTCGGCTCGCCGAGCTCGCCGTCTCGTACTCGCTCGGGCTGAAGCCTGGGCAGGTGCTGCGCGTCGACGCGCCGCCCGCCGCGGCTCCGCTCGCCGTCGAGATCTACCGGGCCGCGCTGGCGGCAGGAGCGCACCCGTACGTCGACCTCGAGCTGGAGCGGCTGCCGGAGCTGCTCCTGGCCGAGGCGACCGACGAGCAGCTCGACTTCGTCTCGCCGATCGCGAGGGCCGAGCTCGAGGAGCTGAACGCGCTCGTCACGATCTGGGCCGAGTCGAACACGCGGGCGCTCACACACGCCGACCCGGACCGGCACCAGCGCCTGCTTGCCGCGCGGCAGGAGCTGTCGAAGGTCCGCTGGGCGCGCATCTCCAGCGGAGAGCTCGCATGGCTCGGCGTGCTCTTCCCGACGGAGGCGCACGCGCAGGACGCGGAGATGTCGCTCGCAGAGTACGAGCGGTTCGTCTACCGCGCCTGCCACGTCGAGGAGCCGGGCGACCCCGTCGCGCACTGGCAGGGACTCAGCGGCGAGCTCTCGGCCCGCGCGGACGCGCTGGCCCGCGCGCGCGAGCTCCGGGTCGTCGGGCCCGGCACCGACGTGCGGGTCGGGATCGAGGGCCGGCGGTGGAA